>NZ_CBTY010000009.1:300000-485325 GCF_000723185.1 Candidatus Nitrosotenuis uzonensis | reverse complement strand
CCGAAATTACAAAAGCAAATAATTATGTATGTGTCATATGAAATCTTTTCTGTAGCACAAACTAAGAGTTGATATCACTCCTTGGAGAACAATTTCTACATAAACGTGTAATGAGTTCCGTCATCTATTTCTCATCTCCTATATTACGTGATACTTATCTGGTGTCGTGCATCCAAGTGCAGAACAGATGCAGTAGTTATTGTAATCCTCAAATACCCCTATGATAGCAATTTGGTCTCCTAGTAGTTGTTAGAGCAGAACCTCCTTCAATCATTTTGTATCTTGCTCACAACTTCTTTACCAACACTGGGACACTCCCATCATTTTGTTATGGTATCGCAGGTTGCTTTGTTCTTTTTATCAAATAATCCATGATATCTGGACAAGATTAAGCTTTGCCGTGATGTGGTAACATATGCCCTTATTCTATACTCAACTAGATCATAATTTGTTGGTAAGAGGATTACTAATTTTAGTATAATACATAGTTCACACTTAATTCACACAGTTAAATTACACCATTATCTTTAATTGTTTTGTATACATGATGTACAAAGATGTAGTTGCAGGACTTGGCGAAATTGGTGACCCTATTCAGAGATTACTGTCGAAATCAACAATTTGTATCTAAGAAAAGTAAAAAATGCAAAAACAATAGCAAAAAAATATGTAAAAGGTAAACAATCCTATGATAAAAAATAGCGAATATATCCAGTAAATTAATTACTAAAATCACATGGACAATCAACCCACAATTCATTCATTATTAAGAACGGTAGACTGGAAAAATAATAAAGTAGTAATGATCGATCAAACCAAATTACCAAACGAACTTGTTTTTGTAGAATACTCTGATTATAATGACGTAGCATCAGCAATCAGAAATTTGGTAGTAAGAGGCGCACCGGCAATTGGAGTTTCTGGTGCGTTTGGTCTTGCATTAGCATCTCTTCAAAGCACTGCTACAACAAAAGAACAACTCTTATCAGATCTTGAAAAAGCAAGAAAAATTCTCTTTGAGACAAGGCCTACTGCAGTTAATCTTGCATGGGGTCTTGAACAAATAATGAATGCGGCAAAAAAAGGTAATACTGTACAAGAAATCAGAGATCTGATAATGAATACTGCAAAACAAATGGCAGAAGATGACATCAAAATCAACATGACTATGGGAAAACATGGTTCACAACTATTCAACGACAATGACACTATAATGACACACTGCAACGCAGGATCTCTAGCTACTGTAGCATACGGAACTGCACTTGGAGTCATACGAGCAACAAAAGAAGCAGGAAAGAACATCAAAGTAATAGCAACAGAGACAAGACCTGTACAGCAAGGCTCAAGACTTACTGCGTTTGAGCTAAAGCATGACGGATTTGATGTCAGCCTGATTCCGGATACTGCCGTAGGCTATACGATGGCAAACAAGCTTGTAAACAAGGTTGTAGTGGGCGCAGACAGGGTACTCCGAACAGGACACGTATACAACAAAATCGGAACATACCAGGTAGCACTGATGGCAAAACAGCACGGAATCCCATTCTATGTGGCAGCCCCGCTCTCTACATTTGATATGAAAAGCAATCCCGAAGATGTCATAATAGAGCAAAGAAAATCCACGGAAGTGACCCAAACTGGAGACAAAAAGACAGCTCCTGATGGAATCAACGTGATAAATCCGGCCTTTGATATGACCCCCCCAGAATTAATTTCAGGGATAATCACGGAGGCAGGCGTGGCAACAGCACCATACGAAGAATCTATACAAAAGTTACTTGAAGCTAAGAAATAGAAAGTTTTTATTCATTTTTGCAAAGACATAGAAAATATGCCAGCAATCACAGCAGAGCAAATCCGAGAATCGCTCACCAAGTGCATGGACCCTGAAATCCCGCTAAATATTGTAGAGATGGGGCTAGTCTATGGAATCGACATTTCAGAATCAAATGACGTGCACATCAAAATGACAATGACAACACAGGGCTGCCCGCTACACCAAACACTAGTATCAGATGTTACAAGGTATGCAAAAAAAGTCCCAGGTGTTAACAATGTCAAAGTCGATATAGTCTGGGATCCACCATGGACTCTTGATAAAATGTCGGATGTTGCAAGGGCAAAACTGAAAAGCTTTTCATCAAGGGGAAATCCTGCACCAATAGACTATGAGACTGCACTGCCACAGGGAGTAGGCTCTCTAATACAGCAGGAAGACGGCGGCATGGTCCTTGCAAACGAGCACAACCAGGGCTTTATGGTAAACCAGGCCATAGTTGACTTTTGGAGATCGTGTAACGGCAAGCGCAAAATAACAGAGCTTGTGGAAATTTTTGCCCAGAAAACAGGACTGCAAAGAAATCAGGTGGAAAAAGAAGTAATACAGCTGATTGGCCAGCTGCGCGACGGCGGCCTTATCGTGATACCAACGCCTGAGGCGCCAAACGTGCAGTTCAAAAAATAATAAAAATTTTTTACAACATATGCCAAATAGTATTGGTGCAAAAAACTGCGCAAGATACGGCATTGCCTTTGAGTGCCAAGAAGACAAGTCCTGCTAGTGCTTTAAAGAACCAAGGATTACTGAAGAGGATATCATACATGATGAATGCATGTGTAAAAGCTGCCTGCTATTACAGTACCGAAAAAAACTACTGGGAGTTTAGAGCGTCCGCACGGGAGAATTTTTCTATTTTAAAACCGTAATAGATGATCGTGGGCAAGTGGCTCACCACCGAACTGTACCAATTTTTTTCAAATAGTTCTCAAAAACAATTTATCTTATTCTTTTTTCAGAAGATACTTAGATCTCATTTATCTCTGAAATGGTCGCATGAACAGAATCCATCCTTACCACTGCACGCTTGTCAGCAAAACCCAAAGCGACATACCAGTCTCCAAGCTCATCATCGTATTTTGTCTCAAGCGTGGTAATATCTACGGGTGCAACACCATACTTTTTTACAATTCCAGATACTGCAAGTACTATTGCCTGCTTTTCAGTTTCCAGTCTTTTTTTCATCAGGCCGATTCCGGGCGCCATCATATGTGATTCTGATTTGTTCTATTAAAATTAGAGGGCTCGGAGGGCTTCGATCCCTCGACCTGGCGGTCCGAAGCCGCCCGCACTATCCAGACTGTGCTACGAGTCCAAAAACACTTTAACAAGGCTAAATATCTGTCTAGCTGCTTGAAGGTCTCAAAAAAAGTAGCCGGAGTGGAATATGCAATCAGAGATATCGTGCTTGCGGCAAGGCAGGTCGAAAAACAAGGAAAGAAAATCACCTACCTTAACATAGGAGACCCTGTCCAGTACGGCTTCCAGCCGCCAGAGAACGTAAAGGAAGCTATGATAAAATCAATCAAATCAGGATTCAATTATTACGCATCATCAGAAGGACTGCCTGAGCTGAGAGAGGCAATCGCAAAAAAAGAAAGCTCAAAAGGTCTCTCAGTCGGCCCAGATGACATCCTTGTGACAAACGGCGTCTCAGAAGCACTTGATATGGTAATGTCATCTATAATAGAGGAAGGAGACGAGGTGCTGCTCCCAGGACCATACTATCCGCCATACGCATCATATGTGAGGCTGCATGGCGGCATACCGGTAGAATTTGCAGTAGATCTGAAAAACTCCACACCCGACATTGCGGATATACGAAAAAAGATAACAAAAAAGACAGTTGCCATATGCCTTATCTCTCCTAACAACCCGACGGGAGCGGTATTTTCAGAAAAATCGCTCAAAAATATAGTTGATATTGCAAACGAGCACGACCTGTATGTCATATGTGATGAAATATACGATCAGATAGTATTTGATGAAAAGTTCACCGGAATAGGCAAGGTATCGAGCGACTCGCCAATAATACTGCTAAACGGATTTTCCAAGGTGCACCTGATGTCCGGCTGGAGAATAGGATACATTGGATTCAACCAATCCGAGAAGCTAAGGCCGTTGCGCGAGAACCTTCCTAAACTAGCGCGAGTGAGAATATCGACAAACCTGCCAGTCCAGTATGCCGCACTGGAATCACTGCGAGGCCCGCAAGGATACGTCAATGAATTTGTATCGGAGCTGAAAAAAAGACGCGACTTTGTGGTAAAAAGACTAAACTCTATTCCAGGACTATCATGTACCAGCCCAAAGGGTGCATTCTATGCTTTTCCGAAAATAGAAAATAACAGGTATTCCTCGGATCAGGAATTTGTCATGGAGTTATTAAAAACGACCGGCGTTCTTACCGTTCACGGCTCTGGATTTGGAACGCAGTATGGCAGTGGCCACTTTAGGTTGGTGTTTCTTCCGGATATGAACACACTTGACTTTGCATTAAATGAAATAGAAAAGTTCAGTACTGCCAACTAGTAATTTTTTTCGGCGTTATCTCTATTATGCAATCAGTCTGTTCCAGCAATTCTTTTGCGGATTTTAAATTCAGGCTCTTAAAATAGCGCAATAAAATGGAACTAGCTACTCTTTTTACCTTGGATTTTCTCAAAATCAGCTTTGCCTTACCAACACCCATCACACCATAAATTGGGTGCCATATTCCATCATCTACACAAAAGCAGACTGTTTTATTCACTTTGACATTTCTTGCCTTTTGTGATTTGGAGCTGGTACCAATATAGAACTTTTTTGCAGAATACTTGTACCAGACAGGAACCAAGTGAGGATTTCCTTTCTTATCTATGGTTGCAAGGCGCAACACTTTTTGTTTTTTAAGGAATTTTTCCCTACTGAACATTCCTTTTCCTCATTCCAAATGTAAGCAGGAATCCTCCAAACACTAACATGCCGATTGAGACCTTGGCAGAGTTTATCTCGCCATCAAATAAAAAATCAACCACAAACTCCGGGCTCCACAATATGGAATCGCGTACAAGTACTATCACACCAGAGACCAAAAACAGAACGCCCATGGCAGAATACCAGTTTCTACCTTTTTTTTGGGGGGACGATTCCATAGACTAAAGCAAATCTTTTGTATAATAAATCACACCAATTCCGACAATGATTTTCTTACTTGGTTAAACTTTTCATTCTTTACTCTGCCTAGCTCTTTTACAACAAGCGATTTTTCAAGCGTGAATATCTTGCTGAATTTTATTCGTGACGTCTTGGAATCTTTCCGTCCAGAACATCCCCTCTCAAGAAGAATAGAATAATTGTCAAGATTTGAAGTAATATCACAACATACAAAATCACTTGATATATAATTGTGAATTTTATTTGAAAAGACCAAAACTGGCCGTTGTTTCATCTTGGATAAATCGCTAAACGGAAAAGCAATTAACAGTATCTGGTCCTGCTCAAAGCTTATCTCAGATGCCATCCTTTTCATTGTACCGCAGTTTTTTTGCCGTCTTTTCGGAAATCTTTGTCAAATAACTAAATCGTCTTCGTTTTTTGTAAATTCGTTTGATTTTTTAATAAGAATTTTTTTCCGTGCAGCCGTAAGCAAACACCTGTCTCTTTTTCTAATCCCATGCATCTTCTTACATCCGCAGGTATTGCAATCTGTCCTTTTGCTGATACATTCACTGTTTTCAGCTTGGTTTGCCCTTTCATAGTAAAGCAAGGAATTTTACTAATAAGGCTTTGACGCGATATAAATCCGCATTCTAGAAAGCAAATACGAATCTAGAGAATTTTAATTCCAGGATTTTTCAGCTTGTTCTTTATCATGGCATTGAGAAGCAGCGGGGTTGCAATCTCTGCCTGGTATGCCAGTGCGCCAGGACCCAAAAATATCGGCCTCAGTCCTTCAATTTCCAGTATCAGCGAGTTTACTACATCCACTGATTCCTTCTCATCACCGCAAACGAAAATATCATAATCTAAAACAAACTTGGGATCGACAAGCTTTTTCTCAGATATCACATGAAACGCAGAGACCAACTTTTGCTTGTTTTTCATGTATTTTTGCACCATCTGGTGTGCAAACTGTTTTCCCTCTTTTAGCGGTATGAACTCAAAGCCTGTATCGGTCTTTACCATCGGGACTATGGGCGATATCACAATACAGGAATCTCTTACATTTGCAAGCAGCTCAGGACACACCGAATCAATATTCTCATATGGTATTGCCAGAACAAGAACGTCGCTTTGCTTTGCAACAGAAAGGTTGTCAGCACCTGATATCGCACCGCCAATGTTCCCAAAAGCTTGCCTTGCCACATCAGAATATTCTTTTGCGGCATCAGATGCTCTTTGCGCGTCACGCGAGCCGATCAAAATATCGTGCTTTTTGCACCAGCGCAGAGCAAAGCCCTTTCCCATGCCGCCCGTCCCGCCTATGATTCCTATTTTCAATGCAGACTGGCAGGCAATGTTATTATTTATCTTTATTTGAGAATTAAAAAATCATGGGCCTTATCATATTCCTGCGACACGGCCAGGCAAAAAACAACACAGAGCGTGTCCTTGCAGGAAGATCCCCTGGCATACCACTTACGGAAACAGGAATAAGACAGGCAAACGATATCGGAAGATTCCTAAAATCGCTTCAGATATCTCACATTTACGCAAGCCCAATTGAGCGTGCACAGAAAACAGCCGAGATTGTAGGAAAATATACAAATACAATACCTACACTGGATGACCGGCTGCTTGAGCTTGAAATGGGCAAATTCTCCGGTATGCCATACGAGGAGATATTTGCAAAACACGGAAACGTATTTTTAAAATTCTACCAGGGAGACCCGACAATAGCAGAGAACGGCGTTGAGACATTTGACCAAGTAAAAAGGCGCGTTCTTGATATGGTCGATCATGTGAGATCAGAGCATGCCGACCAGAACGTCCTGCTTGTGACCCACATGGACCCGATAAAGGCAATGATCTCAAACGTGCTCAATCTCAATCCCCGATCGCTCTTTGAGCTGATAGTGGCAAACGCCTCACTGACAATCTTCCGGGAGGAGCAGAGCAAGCTCTCCCTTACTGCGATCAACGCGATGAACTCGGAAAGGTACAACCAGGGCCCGTTCTAAGACGGACGATCATAAAAATCCGTTTACCGTGATGACAAAGCTCAAAACCCTTAAATAGAATTCGAAGGTCACGAGCTGTCACTGGGCATGGGAAAGATAATCGTATTAACGTCATTGCTAGCTGTTCTGGTAATTTTGCCTGCCGTATCTGTTGTCTTTGGTGCCGAAGAGGCGCACGATTACATCAACAGGAAGGTGGAAATCTGGAACTTGTTCTTTAAGATGATGACAATCGCATTTACAGTCGGAGCTGTGGTCTCTGGCACGCTGATTTGGCTTGTCTGGAGATTCAGGGAGTCAAACCCGAAGGCAAAGCCGACAAAATACGAGGAAAAGGGCGAGTGGTAATGGGCGGACACTCTAACTGGCCTGAATGGATATACATCGGCGTAGTAGTGGCACTTTTAGCTTATGTGGGAGCAGAGGCTTGGAACGTTGAGAGAATTGTAGAGCACGTCCCGGCTGAAGCCGAGGTAATCAAGGTCACAGGCCAGCAGTGGTTCTGGACGTTTGAGCACGCAGACGGCAAAAAGGAAGTAGGCGAGCTACACCTAAAGAAAGGCAAGCCGTACAAATTTGAAATCACAGCAAAGGATGTCAATCATTCATTTAACATTCACGATTATGTAGTATTGCAGGATGCCATAGTGGGCAGGGTCAACACGGTCTGGTTTGCACCTGACCAGGCAGGTGAGTATGTCATCCAGTGCAGAGAATACTGCGGACTGTTACACTACAACATGAGGGCTACGCTGTATGTGGAGGAATGAAAATTGAACAATGATTTAATAAAAGAGCTAGGGGTGGAAATCTAGAATGGTCCTAGAACTGCACAAGCCGCGCCCGATATGGCAGATAATGTTCTCAACGCACCACACAGACGTGGGACTGCTCTACCTTATCATGTCGCTTACATTCTTCTTTATGGGCGGAGCACTTGCACTTGGTATCAGAGCAGAGCTGTTCTATCCTGGATCGCAGATAATCTCTGACTCGATGACCTTTAACAGAATGTTCACAGTCCATGGAACCACGCTGATATTCCTGTTTCTGCTTCCGTTCGCATCAGCAGTAGGCAACTACTTTGTGCCAATAATGGTCAGATACAAGGACATGGCGTATCCAAAGCTTAACGCAATCGCCTTCTGGATGATTCCTCCGGGAGGTGCGCTCATCTGGCTAGGCTTTGCAGACTTTACATGGTATGCAACACCGCCATACTCTGCAATCAGCTCACCAGGCCCGGCAGCAGATATGTGGATATTTGCACAAAAGATACTTGGCGTATCATCTATTCTTGGCGCAATCAACTTTATCGTAACAATACTCAAATGCAAGCACCCTGACCTGCCGCTCAGCAAGACTCCTTTGCTTGCATGGTCGTTCCTCTCATCATCGCTTATCATAATAGTGGCAGTGCCTACATTTGCAGCAGCCCTTGTAATGCTACTAACTGACAGGCTCGGAGTAACCGGATTTTTCGATCCTGCCAAGGGAGGAGACCCGATAGCGTACCAACACCTGTTCTGGTTCACATTCCACCCAGAAGTATACGTGCTGGTAATTCCTGCAATCGGCATGATGTATGAGATAATACCAAGATTCTCAAGAAAGCCGATATTCTCGCACTCGTCAGGAATCTTTGCATTTGTCATGCTCAGTATAGTTGGATTCTCATCATGGGCACACCACATGTATGCGACCGGCATGTCGTTTACAGAAAAGACAGTATTTATGATCGGAACCCTGGCGGCAGTGCCGGCATCTGCAATGCACGTTTTCAACTTTTTAGCTACAATGTGGGGCGGAAGAATCAGGTTCGCAACCCCGATGATGTGGGCAGTAGGAGGAATTGCACTGTTCTTCTCTGCAGGAGCAGGAGGCGTGGCAAACTCTGCAATGCCGTTTGACTTTATCACGCACGACTCTTACTGGGTGGTAGGACACTTCCACCTGTTTGTGATGGGAACAATAGCATTTGG
Organism: Candidatus Nitrosotenuis uzonensis; assembly: GCF_000723185.1. NCBI lineage: Archaea > Thermoproteati > Nitrososphaerota > Candidatus Nitrosotenuis > Candidatus Nitrosotenuis uzonensis. Next base: position 476,341 of record NZ_CBTY010000009.1, on the reverse strand, counting down.
CTCAATAGGATTCCTATACTACATGTTCCCGTTTGTAACTGGAAGAATGTACAACGAGGCAATGGGCAAGGCGCACTTTATCACCGCCTTTATCGGAACTGTGATGGTATTCTTTACACAGCACGTACTTGGATTGTACGGAATGCCAAGGAGAGTCTTTGACTATCTGCCGTTACCTGAATACATTGTGATGAACCAAATTGCATCCGTTGGCGCAATGCTCATTGGCGCAGGAATGGTTCTTTGGATATTTAACATGATATACAGTTCCGCAAAGGGCAAGGAAGCAAACATGGATGACCCGTGGGGCCTTGGCGGAAAATACTACTTCCCACACCAGGCAAAGAACCCGCACCACTAGGAGATAGAAAATGTCACACACAGAACCAATCTACAGGACAACACCGGCAAGAACTGCAAAGATGATGGCAATAATGTGCGGTGTGTGCATAGCCGGAGGAATTTTGTTTTTTGCCTTTTGGGATTACTGGATATCTATGCCTCCAGGAAACCAGATGACTGGACCAGCAGCACCTCCTGCAGTTGCAACAGGAAAGACAATTCCAGTAACTTTGAGATTTGTCGAGTCTTCAGACTTTAGGACGCTTGCATTTAACGCGCTTCCAGGGCAAGAAGGGCACAACCCTGACATCCAGGCAAACGTGGGTGATAAAGTTACATTCGATGTGACAAACGGCGGTATCTCGTTCCATTCATTTGGCGTAACGCCGGCAACTGAGGGCTTTGGCAGCATACTTGCAGGAACAGAAATAGGAAGTGCCTCAAACCCGCTAAAGCCAAACGAGAGCGGCAAGTCGGAATTCATACCGACAAGCGAGGGTACATTCTACTATATCTGCACAGTGCCAGGCCACCGCGAGCTTGGCATGGAAGGCAAAATCATAGTAGGCCCCAAGGCAGCAGCACCGACGGCAGCAGCCCCGACAGGCGTCAAACACGATTTTAACCTTGACTTTGTCGAGTCTTCTGACTTTAGGACGCTTGCATTTAACGCACTGCCAAACGAGCAAGGACACAACCCAGACGTTACGGTAAAATCAGGCGACTCTGTTACAATCAAATCCACAAACAATGGAGTATCGTTCCATTCATTTGGAATAGTGACAAACCCTGATGATCCGAGCTCTGTTGTCTGGAATTCCGCAATTGGCTCTGCCACAAAACCGCTCAAACCACATGAAAGCGGCCAAGTCACATTTACCGCAGGTGCACCAGGCACATATTACTACATCTGTACTGTTCCAGGCCATGCAGCGCTTGGCATGAAGGGTAGCTTCATAGTAGAATAGGTCTTGCTTCTAAAGTACGTCTCGCTAGCATCTCTTGTAGTTCTGTATTCTCTGATGTTTATCGGAGGATACGTTTCAGCAGCAGGACTTGGGCTTTCCTGCCCTGACTGGCCACTATGTCCCAACGGGCTTTTGCCTGACAAAGAGTTTTTCATAGAATGGGTGCACAGATTCATAGCTGCCACCACCGGAACTCTGATAATTGCAACTACAATCGGCGTATGGCTTAACAAAAACTCTGATAGAAAGATAAAGATCACAAGCACACTTGCATCGATATTCGTGGTAACGCAGATCACACTTGGAGCTCTGGTAATAGACACAAAGCTACATGCTGTTCTAGTTGCAATACATCTTGGAATCGGAATCCTGCTGTTTGCAATGACTCTGCTTACTGCGATATTTGCCTTCAGGATGGCAAAGGCAATCCAGGCTAGAGCCTAGACCTTTTGAGCCTTTTTGGCACATAGATGTAGATAAACAGGACGGCAGCACCGATCGCCCCGGACGCTATGACATAGATGAAAATGTAGCCGAAGGGGTTCTGCGTTCCCATGTTGAACGTGAACGTGCGTATTTTGCCTGCATCATCGTACAGGTCCACCCGAAATATGTGGTTGCCAGATCTCTGAAAAATATAGTCAAACTCCCAATGTCCGCCGTCAATTGTCTGTGGGGCTATTCCGTCAACCTGAACATTATCATAAAAGATTCTAATGCCGACTGTAAATTTTGGTACCTCATTTAGCTCAAGATCGGTCACGCGCATTAAGATCTTGGATTTTTTATTGGGTTCTGGGATCTCCGGATCCGTTGCGATCTGGATTCTTCTATCTCCTATTGTCTCCTCTGCAGAATTGAAAAGAGCGTGACCGCTTGCGCTCTGCAAAAGAGGAGCGGAAACGACAAGCAATGCAAACAATACTGTCTTCCACACATTCCACAAAAATGACTCTGATAATATAATGTCAATTGATCTTCTCGTAGAAAATGACAAAAGCTTTAAATGCAGACTTAAGAAAAGCCCAAACGTTGACTACAGTCAAAAAATCAATTGACATCAAGGCACCAGTTGATACCGTTTTTACATACTTTGCACGACCCGAGCACGTATCAGATCAGATGTCGGACAAGGGAGTAGCAATGACTGTCATCCCAATGGAGATAAAGGACGGTATGGGCGTTGGAACCACATTCAGAATAGTAGGCGACTTTGGAGGAAAACGACTTGAATGGGATTGCGAGACAACCGAGTTTGTCAGAGAGCGCAAAATATCAGCCAAGATGACATCGGGTCCGTTCAAAAAATGGGACATTACGACCGAGTTTACACCAAAGACAGAAAGACTCACCACAGTAACGATGACGGTAAACTATGAGATGCCGTTTGGACCTCTTGGTGGAATTATCAACAAGATCAAGTTTGCCAAGACTGCCGAAAAGGGAATGGAATCTGCACTGTACAAGGTAAAGGGGCTATTGGAAGGAAATGGTTCTATACCTGTATACATCACACTTGATGCCTACCAGAAGCTTTTGGAGGAGAAAAGAAAGATGAACAATGTGCCAGTTTCCACCGTGCTGACTGCGATTCTGGAAAAATACAGCGAAGTAGAAGCCAAAGCTTCCAACTAAATTTTTCAACTCAACTTTAAATTACCAGTAACTTGTTTTTTGCTCGTGGGGTCTATGGCTCAGCCAGGTAGAGCGAAGGACTCTTAAAAAAAACTTGGAGACATCCTTATGTCGTGGGTTCGAATCCCACTAGACCCGCTCTTACGGTCTCGGCGCGTCCTGTTTTTTGACGACGACTTTTCCATTTGGCAATGTCCCGACATTCTAATCATACTTTTGTTCAAATGGGTAAAATAATAAAATTCGTGTGGGAGTGGATTTCTGAGTATCCGATTGTTGTATTTGTTATGTTATTGGTTACAGTAGGAGATTTTATAATAAAACAAATCAGCGATAACTATAATGAGGGATTTACGAGCGTTATCTCAAACAGTTTTTTCCCGAACGTGGTTTTCATTACATTCTTTTGCATGATTGGCGCAGAGGCATTTCACACTTACAGAAAATGGAAAAGATATCCAAGGAAGGCAGCAGTAAAACCATATATCACAAAATTTGAAGCCGGTTCAAAGTCGTTTGTTAAATGGGGATTTTTCATGATGGATTGGGTGTCGATTGCCATTTTCATTATCAGTTTTTACCCAATTGGATTTGGCAATGAAACCGATTCATACAAGAAGGCAATGTTCTTTCACGGATTCTTCGCTTTAGCTATTGTGCCATTCATTACTTCAATATTCTTTACGATTAAAAAAGAACAGAGATAGAAATTATGTGCGTGGATAAAACCAATCAAATTGACCTCTCAAAACTAGACAAAAGCGTCAGAGTGTTCCGTTTTGCCGACAGTTTGTTCAAAGTTCTGAACGAAGAAAACGCGAGTTTCATAATGAAGAATGTCACCGAGCAAAAACACTATCACTTTTACCAGAAGGACGGTAAACCATATCTGCTACTTACGTTGGAGAAAACGCCAGACAACAAAAAGGTACACATCGAGATTGACATCAAGAAAATGCTTGAAGTTATAGGAACTATGCTTTACGCTGTTTTCAAAAATCTGGAAAGGATAGAAACTACCGACGCAAGATTCACGGGTAAAAAAGTAGCTCTTGCTTCTTATCCTACAATGTTTGTCGATGAAGTAAAGCGAAAAGCCGCATACTTTACCCAAGAGTACATTGAAACTGAAACGGTTTTTGAAGAAATAGAAACCTATGAAACTGCCTTCGGGGCTATTCTTAATGAGAACGGCGAAGAAACCGACATGATTTTTATCAGAAATGGCGAGATATATCGACTTGATTTAAGGGAAATAGCTGAAATTACCCAAAAATACGAAAAGGAATTTCCTCCTTCCTCTCAGGAAACAGAGTTGACAAAAAAATAAAAGGGTTAACAGGACGCGCCGCCGCCGACCGCCCCCGCGTACGCCACTAGACCCGCTTTATCTAATGTTCCAGAAAGAGAAATCAAACAAAAACATATCATCCATAACTATCCAAAAGGTCTTCAGGGTTCATGACTTTGACATCCTTATGTGGGAAATCTTTCTTGTTTCTGGTAACAATAACATCACATTTTGTTTTTGCAGAGTAATATTGTATTGCATCTTCATAATCTCTGAATTTTATGTCTTGTTTAGCTTGCTCTAATACAGATCCAGTTAATTCAATTATATGATGACCTTTGATGAATTTCCACATTGTCTCTTGCTTCCTTGTCTGGCTCTATTCGTATTCTGCGAAAGTACAGAATAGGGATCGTGAATGCTGAAATGTAACCATTGTATTTTCCTTTTCTAATACCACTTATCACTTCAAGACTGTTATTCCAACCTTGACGTTTTTCAGAAATATCAACAAAGATGTTTACATCGACAAAAACGTTGGGCCTTGTATTAGCCATAACGTTGAGCCGCTATGTGTCTAACCAGCTCCTTATCTTGAGAAGAAGGATTATACGGTTCGGTACCTACTAGCGCCAACAACTCTCGATCAATTTCGATGTTTGGATTTTTACTCATTATCTCTTGCTCAAGTTTCTTGATTCTGTTTTTTTCAGGTTCTTTCTTTCTTTCAATTCGGTTTATCTTGCTATATAGATCTCGGAGATGATTCATCTCCTTCTTAATCTGTCTTTTAATGTATTGAATATCTTCTGCCATAAGAATAATTAGATAATCGTTCTCATTTAAATAAATTTATAGCTGGATAAGCAACTTGACCAATTTTTGGAAACATTTAAAGCTGATTCTGACGTAAGACCATCTAGAATCCTAGATTTGAACCGCTGGTGGAGTGGATACCACTAGACCCGCTTTCCCTTATTCCTGCTATACTTGATATGATAATTTCAAATAACATGCGTTTATTCAAAACTTGGCAAAAAATATCTATGGTTGGACTAGTACTGCCTTTTCCTGCATGCGCTCGTAGTACCCACTCGTTACCTTTGATGGGGCGTAATAGGTTACCTCTATCACATCTCCTGGCTGCGCATCGCATTTCTGTATAACTGGCAGATTTACCGTTTGTGTCTTGATAACGCATCCATTCTCAGTTACTGCCAGAACAGTTCCCTGCTCTGTTATCTGTACTGGGAACCAATGCCAAACGGGTGCAATGGTAGTCATAAGAAGGACTGCCAATCCTCCTAGCACCAATCCAACATACCACATCCATGGCATTTTCTTTTCTTGTTCGTATTTGGACATTTTATCTCGGCTAATAATACGTCAAATTTGCTAAAAAGGAATCTGGTAAATTCATCGAACTGTGGGAAACGTCATAATATGTTTTAAGTTCATGATTCTATCATAAAACGTGCAAAGAAGAGAACTAATATTAAAACTGATTCAAGAAACTCCTGGAATAAACTTGAGCAGTCTGATGAAAAAAACTGGCATGGAAACAGGCGTAATAACGTATTATCTGAACCAGCTGGAAAAACAGGGAATAATAAAATCCCAAAAGGCAACAAAGCACAGAAGATACTACCATTCTAGTGTACTTGAGGAGGAATACCCAATAATCCGCAATATCAGAAAACCAACTAAAAAGCAGATACTTTTTAAAATAATTGTGGAAGGCAAACCAAGCTTCAAGGAGCTTACCCTGAAAATAGACAAGAGTCCATCAACTTTATCGTGGAATCTCTCCGAGCTCATAGATGAGGGAATAATAGAAAAATACATGCAGAATGGAAAAGAATACTACCGTGTCAAAAACATCGAATTGCTCAAAAAAACATTCCAAAAAGAGTTCTCAAAACTATTTGATGAGAGTCTTGGCCATGCAGAAGATATCTTTCTTGCATTATGAGCTGGTAGATTCGACGAACCTACCAAATTGATTTTTTTATTAAAAGTACACTATCATACATGCAAAAAAATCTAAAATGGGCAATACCAATACTTGTAGCCCTGATTGCGACAGCTGGAATAGCAATGCAACAAGTGGACGCATACAAACGCACGGTGATGATACATATCACCGCAGGCGAGGCAGACTTTCACTCTGCTACAATGGGAGTAGAACATGCAAAATCGACACTTGCTGCAGGAAAGACAGTTGTGGTTCTACTTGACGTAGACGGAGTTGCGCTAGCGGCAAAGAACCCTCCTGCCAATCTAAAGACAGCAAATCAGAACCTGCAAGAATTCCTTGATTCTGGGGGGAGAGTGATAGCATGCGAGCATTGTATTGCAATGGCAGGACTGAAAAGCACGGACCTATTACCAGGTGTTGAAATAGACAAACATCCTCAAATGCCAAAGATGCAACAAATACTAGATGATGCGGCAGTAGTCTTGGACTACTGATCCATCAATTTTTTCCAATCTATATTGCAGAATCATTTCAGGCACACCTGCAATAGTTAGCAGGATATGTGTGCATCAATTGGACATGTGAAACACTTTTTCCGGCTTTATCTTTAGTATGACTCTTTTCTCGCTTGCAGACCTGAACGGATATTTATCCACTCCAAGATATTTTTTAGCCAGTTTGTCTATGTGCTCGTCTGCACCAGATGTAGTTTGTTCAACTATTCTTCCTCTAATGGTTACCATGTTGTAGGGATTTGCGTGATCAACTACTGACACTGCAACCCGTGGATCCCGCTCAAAATTTCTTTGTTTTGTTCTTCCCTCCGCTGTATTGATTAGAATGAACTTACCGTCATAATCGACCCAAACAGGTGTTATTTGTGGTCCACCATCGCTCATCAATGATGCAACGAACGCAAAATTCTTTCCCTTAAACAGGCTAGCTACAGTATCTGAAAACTCTTTGCTTATCTGCATGCATTCAATAGGATTTCAAATCACTTAAGCATTATCTGAATGAATTCTCAACATGTTAGCATAACTTTGTGCCAAAAACCTTAAGAAAAATATAGAGAACACGCAAGATACGATGAAAAAAGATCACATCCTGTATATTGCGGCCGCGGCGGCTACTGCCATATCTGGAATAATGCATGTAATAATGTCCTTTAATTCATTTCCAAACAACCTCAATGCGGGAATTCTATTCCTTGTTGGGGGAATAGCACAGGTATTCTGGGTTGTACCGATGATTCGCAGATGGGGTGCGATTTGGTATTCGATTGGAATTGGCGGTACGGCAGTATTTATTGCACTGTGGGTTATAACAAGAATCCCTGATAATCCTATAACTGGCAGGGGAGGGCCTGTAAGCCAAAATGCGATAATAATCGAGACAGCCCAGATTGCATTTTTGGCAATTGTAATTGCTATTCTGGCTTGTGAAAAAAGAAAAAAATTGTAGACTTGTTATCGTATTTGTTTAACGCATTAGATAAGGATCTAGTGTTCTGAATTGTACTTGATACATTTTCAGTAATGTTTACAATCTTGAATGTAATGCAGGCGCGTATTTCTGCATGGAAAGCAGCAATTGTCTCCTAGATGGCATCAAGGTGGAATGATTCTAACAGATTTTATAATTGCCGGATGTGCATGGTAGATGAGTTCAACTGGTTCATGAATATAGAGACAGAATATACATCAGAAAGGACATTTTGTTAAAGTTGTATGAACACGGCGAGCTGAACCAGAGCAAGCTTATGAGCTACTGCGGCCTGAATAATGTAAAACATAAAGGAATACTGGATGATATGGTGACAAAAGAAATGATACTGAGGACTGAGGAGCCGTGGGGAAACAAGAGCATAATAAAGTACAAAATCTCGGACAAGGGCAAGGAAATTCTCCAGGCAGTATTAGAGCCGTATGAAGAGCTGTTTCCAAGGAAGGAGAAAGATGAGTAACAAAGTTACTACAGTGTTTTTAAGTAAAACTTTGGAGGATACTCATTCATGACGGATTCTGAGAAAAGTGGCGGCAACATATTCAAGATAATGGATGAGATCATCTTCCAGCTGAACAAGACAAAAAAAATGTTCATTGTTATGATCCTGACAATCATGATAATACCTCCTGTGGCGCTTTTGATAACCTATGAAATATTTGATCCTCCTTTTGAAGAAAGTCGAGACAAGACACAGGATGACGGGCCAAAGCCCAAATTCATAATATTTAGAATAATTCCGTTTGTAATATCTGCAGTATGGCTTGGCATTGGGATACGACAGTGGATTGTGCTTTCGCGATGGACAAAAAAATACGACCGCTACAAGGAGCTGCAAGAGAAAGTCGACAAAAAGCTTGATGATGAAAACGACCAGCAAAAGCCCTGATTTGTGCCTAGTTTAGGTAATTTTGTTACCTAAGGTTTTATTTTGTTGAGTCTGGAAGCCATAATGAATGAACGGGGACAAAACTGGTAGAAATTCAGATTACAAAATATTCTCTTTTGTGTTTTTGGCATCATTATCACTGATACTGTTGACAACACCGTCTGCTTTTGCACAGGCTGCAGGTTCCAACTTTACGGTGGTTGCAGGAGATGAAATAAAGAAAAACCCTACGGCAGTTCAAATCCTCAAGAATATAGAAATTGCAAAACAAAGACTGGCAGAGATGCAGACAGCGCAAAAGCAGATTACCGAGCATGAAAAATTCATAGAAGAACAACGACGACTTGCCAAAGAAAGACTGGAAAGGGATCTTGCGGCATTTAACAAAGATCATGAAGATTTTATGCCAAAAAACGCGTTTGCCAAGTTTGTCTCAAGGGTAAATGCTACCCATAGTGCGTTTTACTGGGATCAGTTTGACTATCTTAATAACAAGATCACAATTGCCACTCAGGCAAAGCAGGCCATATTACAATCTGGCGGCTCTTATGCAGAAGCACAAGCAGAATTCATTAAATACGCTTCCATGTCGCGAACTGAGATGATAAAACTGGTATCTGACCTTAACATAAAACACGGATTTACTGATGCCAACATGCAATCATACTTTGATGAGAACGGCAAGTTGCCACGATATGAGGATGACCAAAAGACGATCTGCTACGCGTGCGACAAGTACGAAAAGATCAAAGAAGAAATGTTGCTTGCAGAGAAGCGATCAAAGTCAACCTAACACAAAATCAAATTATACCGGGCGCCCATTCTGGCGTCTTTATTATATACTGTTAACAATCTTGCGACAGATCCGGTCTAAAATACATGGATTCATCGAGAAAGATAAATATCGTAATCTATTACACCAAATGAAATGAGGCAGCAAATTCTAGGTTTTCTTGCAACAATATCTGTTGTTGTAGCCGTAGCATCACTTTTACCTGCAATGGCGCTTCCTTATGATACTGCGTGCCCGAACTGTCCTACTAGCAATCTATATCAATCGGATCGATCTGACAGGCTTGCAGATATCCCGCTTAGAATGTGGACCGATAAAAAACTGTACCTTTATGGCTCTGATATTATAGTGGAGGGTGCAGTGGCCAATTACAAACCAGACATACCTGTAACCATGACCATATACAATCCTCAAAACAACGTGATCGGCATTCAACAAATTCACGTAAATGCTGATAACACCTACAAAGTGCCAATCAAGGCAGCTGGAAACCTGTGGAACAAAGACGGCTTTTACACTATTAGAGTCCAGTATGGACCGCAGGAAATACACGATAGGGAAATAATCGAGATTGTTGGCTCTCCTGGGACACCCGTTGCATGTTCCGCAAACCAAATCACCGTACAAAGCAGTACCGACTTGTACTGTGTGACGTATCAGGCAAATAATGTTAAAGTACAAAAGGCAACCGTAAGCAGCGAATCATCCTCCATTAACCTAAAGATTGCTGCACAGGAAGACAGCTCTATTTTGCTTGTAATTCCAAGAAGCATCCTTGATTCACAGTCAAGCTCAGGCGATAATCCATTTGTGGTACTAGCTGACGGACAGCCAGTATTGGATGTCTATGAAGCCCACTCTGACGACTCTTCAAGGACATTGGAAATATCAATTCCAGATTATGCCGGCAACTTGGAGATAATAGGCACGTATGCAGTTCCAGAGTTTGGAGCAATAGCAGCAGTAATGCTTGCCATAGCAATTGTCTCAATAATTGCAATCTCTGCAAGAACAAAACTGGCAATACCAAAATACTAGTACTGCCAATCTGATCTCTATAGATCTCAAAATTTTTATGCAATAACAGTTTGATAGTGTTGATGAAAATCTCTCGCGGTATGGAAAATCTGTTCAACAACCAGATTGCAATGGAAGCATCGGCATCAAACTACTATCTTTCTATGGCCTCTTGGAGCGAGGTAACAGGCTATGAGGGTGCCGCCAGCTTTTTGTATCAGCAAGCCGACGAGGAAAGACAACACATGTTAAAGATAGTACATTACCTGAATAACCTTGGAGTGCAGGCAAAGATTCCGTCCATCAGGGAACCTGCATCGAATTTCAGCTCACTAGAATCAGTATTCAAGGCAGCACTAAAGAGCGAGCAGTCTGTCACACAGGCAATAAACAAGATGGTGGATGTGGCACAAAAGGAAAAGGATCACAGCTCGTACACATTTTTACAGTGGTTTGTAACTGAGCAGGTACAAGAAGAAACCAAGTTTGAAACAATATTGCAGAAATTCGACCTAATAGGCAGAGACAAGATAGCAATAAATGAAATAGACAGACAGCTTGGGGCTATGGCAAGCCAAGCTACAAACGCTGCCTAATACTAAATTGCCTGTTCAGATTCTGTTTTGCTGTTGTTTTTGTTCTTTTTACCGGAAAATCTTACTCTGATCAGGTAAGCAATGCTTAGTATTATCTCCACAACGAACGCAACAATGAGAAACGCTGCTATCTGCGTTACGAATTTTGGAATCTGATTTATGTTGTTTGCAACATCTTGTACCGTAAAAAATGTCTGGTCGAATAGAAATATTCCCAGAATGGCAAAAGGTATAGTCTTTGCAAGATCTTTTGAGAGATCCTCGTTGTAATATGCAGTGATTCTAATTCCTATTATCAGTATGCTTGCCACAAAAAACACTTTGTCGGGAGTCATATCCTGTGTAAGTAATAATATGAACATGGAATATGCTAAAAACCACGCAAAAACTATTACCGGAAATATGACAAACTTGGTTGTAATGTATGCTGCAACTCTTGGAGCTGCAGATTTTCGCTCGCCTGTGGATTTATACTTGCCACCGCCAAGTCTTCTTTCCAGATCAAACGAGAAAACATCCCGTCTTGCGATAAATCGATAGAAATGAAAAACGAATATGCCGTAAACTGCAACACCTAGCGAGAAAATGATTATGTCGTTGAAGCTAGCCTTATCGGTGACATCACTTACTATCTTGTTTAGGTAATTGATCAAAGAATCGTAAGAAATCTCTGAAACCTGCATGGCAGCTATATTATTTTGTATTTCGACCTGAGATATTCCTGAAGAAATATCTGGTAAGGAATCTGTACTGGTTACTGACTCTGCATTTTTGAGCTCTTCCATACCTTTTGATTCTGCCGGTGTATCTATTTGGTCAGCAACATGAGGCTTGTTTGGGCACCCATCAAATCTGTTAATTCCAAGATAGTCTTCTTTCTCGTCATCGCATTTGTCTACCGCATCGGGAATCCCATCATTATCTGTATCATATGACTGAGCGTGTACAGGCAATATCACTAACAAAAGTAAGACAGGTAGTAAGAATACTATTCTCATTTCCTTATCAGGTGATGCTACAGACATAAATTAATTGGCCTTGGAAATTTTACCAATTCAATACATTTTTACTAATACGATTAACCATTTTTCATCCCGTAAGAGTTTTGTCGATCTTATGCATTTAATATTGATTATGATAGATTTGCGGCATGCCTTCTTGCTTCAAAGTATATACATAGATTTTCCATCAATGAAAAATGTTGCAATTACATAGAGCGTTTCTTGCAGTATCTGCAGCCATTTTAATGCTGAATACGGTTGCCATGCAAGCATACGGACAGGAACCAGATATCTTGCATTCCGACATGCAAAAAAAGTATGAAATAGGCATCTATCTCCTAAATGTGGGTAAGGTGGATCTGCAGACCGGATCCTATGATCTTGATTTTTATATGTGGATAAAATCCAATGAAGCTGACTTTACGCAATCAAAACCAAAATTTGAGTTCATGAACGGAAGGGTAACAACTGAAGTGCTTACAGTAGAGCCAAATTACTATGAGGTAAGAGTCAAGGGAAATTTTCTGAAAAATATGAACTTTCAAAAATATCCATTTGAGCAGCTATTTCTTACCGTTGAGGTAGAAGGTATAGATGACATTGATAAGATGGTATTTGTCCCTGATGCTGATGCAACTGGCATTGACAAACTGGTTAATATTCCCGGGTGGAGATTGGTATCAAGCGACTCTACTATAACCGAACACCAATATCCTGATGAAAAATCCTACTCACGTTATATTTTTTCAATTACAATTGAGAGATTCTTTCTGTCTTCTTTTCTGAAGACAATATTTCCAGTGCTTATAATTACCACAATAGCAATGCTTGCGTTTTGGATGAGCCCGACCAACTTTACCTCAAGAATTGGCCTTGGCGCATCTACACTCCTTGCCGCAGTTGCAGCTCATCTTAATGCGGCCAATCAGCTTCCACCTATTGGCTATCTTACGTTATTTGATAAAATAATGATAATTGCATACGCTTTATTCCTAAACAACCTGCTATCTATGGTAATACAGATGAGGCTTATAGATCACGACCAAAAGGAGGACGCGGTTAGGGTCAACGCAAGGATGAGAAAACTCATGCCGGTAATAATAATTGCAATATTTTTTGCGTTACTTTTAGTCTAGGTTGAAGAACTTCCCTCGTAATCGGTTGCACATTCCAGGGAGCAGAACTCTGATCGTCTGTACGTAAACTCCCTTCCACACCTCTTACATCTCATAGTATGAACCTCTTTTGGGGAGGGAAATAGTAAGTGGGAAGACTAGGCCACTTACTATTAGCCCACTTGACACGTCGGATTTTTCTGGCAAGCAAATCCATTCTTTCCGGATATTATTAATCGATAACTTGGCTTTTGCGGCATGCCTTGCTAGTAAATATTGAGTATGAATCTGTAGCGGCTTACGTCATTTAGGGACACACCGGGTTTGCCCTGCTTGAACGCAAGAATGCTATCTACTGCCTCGTGCGTCTGGATTATCTTGTAGCCTAAGCTTTTGCCATCTCTTGCCTTCATTACTGCACCATAATAGCTACAATCTCCCTTGGGTATCACCTTGTTCACACCTTGGTAGATCGTCTCCATATCTGACTTTAAGATCACCTCAGTTATTCCCAAACTGTGATCTGTCGCACATACTGTTAGATGGTACTTCCACCATCCAGACTTGCCTTTAAGAGGTTCTATGGTGCGTTCCTTTACATATTTGAAGTTGGATTCGAGTGGGACATATTGCGCATCTGCCGGCATCTGATAAACTGACATTATCAAACTAAAACAAAGAGCGAGTCCGATCACTGCTGATTTTCTAATCAACATCAAATCCTCTCACTATGCGTGCATGCGACAAAATTCCATCCGCGTTTGGTACACAGTATCTGTGTGGTATGTTAATTTCCGCTTCACAATCCCTGCACTTTCTTTGCGTTGTTGTCTTGCAAAATCTGCACATTGCAACCTGAATTAATGCTCCATCACAGCTTTCACACGCAAAAAGCATTCTCTTCATTAGAACTTCATAGATTGACTGTCTTGTCTCTGTATCGCTTTTTTCATGCGTCTTGTCTGAAACTTGCATGCATACCTGTTAGCTAATTGTTATTAGTCAATACCTTGGCTTTTGCGGCATGCCTTTTTTGCAATTGATGCCTCACAGTTTAAATTCAATTCTTGTATAACCAAGTAAATTGAAGTTAGTACATCTGTTAATAATTTCGATATCGATATTGTTTCTAACTTATGCTTTGCACAGTTATCTCTCATATGATTTTGCAATAAAGGAAGCAAAAAAATCAGCCTCACTTAGAAACGAAGCACAAGCGTCAAACATCATGAGAGATCTGGACAAATACATAGATGATAGAATAAGGGGTCTTGAAGATCTAACCAGGATAGAGCAGATTCAGCAGGATGTGCGCATATCAAATTTGGAATTTAGCAGTATTGGACAAGAAAGCATTGATTCTCTGCCTCATGCGGACACAAAAAAGTCCCTGCCCTCATCTATAACGTACGAGTCCATGTCAGAAGAGCTAAAAAATATTGTTGATTTTTACAAAAAGGAATACGATTATGATGTAATCAGCGAAATTTTCATTACAAATCAACATGGCTTTCACATAATTTCTGGAGATAAATTGGAGTATAGATACGATGATGAGAGTTGGTGGAAGATAACAAAAGAAAAAAAGATTTTCATCGGCAATCTCGAATATAACCCAGACTATGATTCATACGCATTAGTATTGGCGTACCCAATTCTTGATGATTCGAATAATTTCATTGGTTCCATGCATGTGGAAATCAGCATAAATGACTTGCTTCATGACTTTTTAATTGATGTAGACATACTCTCAGAATCAAAAAAGAACGTGGTTCTCATTGATAATGCAGGAAATGTCATCTATGAGAAAGGTGTCTATTATCCTGAAAAAAAGCTGGCATACTTTGATCAGCTCGTGGGCGAGACTGGAACAATAGAAAACATGGATAATGGAAACGTCAGGTTGATCTCATACGCATCATCTATTGGGTACAAAGACTTTAAGGGATTTGACTGGAAAGTTGTAATAAAACAGGACGAGTCAGTAGTCCTAAGCGAGTTTGTGGATCTGAGAAATACTGTAATAATATCTACTATACTTGGAATAATCTCTGCCATCGCATTAAGCTTTATCCTATCGCACTTTGTTACAAAGCCGCTAGGTCAGCTTGCCAAGATTACTACAAAGCTTGGAACCGGAGATTTTGATGCAAAAATGCAGCAAAGCAGGATAAACGAAATAAATTCCATAGTAAGTTCGTTTAACAATATGGAATCATCCCTCAAAAAACTGTTTGAAACTGAAAAAAAACTGGCAGAAGCAAATGCCAGGGTTAAGAATGAGCGCCTGACCGCAATAGGTGAGCTTGCAGCCAGTATGGCTCATGATATGAAAAATCCGCTTGGCACGATTCGAAGTGGCATAGATATCATTAAACGAAACCCGTCAGGTAAAGCAGATCTTGATGCGGTAATGCAGAGAATTGACAGGGCAATTTCAAGGATGTCCCACCAAGTGGAGGATGTGCTTAACTATGTCAGGTTCACTCCACTTGATATCAAGCCGATATCTGTAAGGAGTATAATAGAGTCTGCAATCAAATCTATAGAAATTCCAAATAGAATTCAAATAATAATTGAGGGAGATGATGCGGAATTGTACTGCGATGAGAAGAAAATGGAAATTGTGTTTATCAATATGATACTAAATTCGGCGCAGGCAATAGGTGAAGACGAAGGGAAAATCACCATACGTCTCAAAAAAGATGCTCAGCATATTGTCGTGGAAATAGAAGATACAGGTCCAGGCATTGCTCCGGAGGTAGAATCTGACATATTCAAGCCACTGGTAACTACAAAACAAAAGGGTACTGGACTTGGACTTGCAAGCTGTAGGAATATAGTGGAGCAGCATGGGGGTACAATATCGTTTAGGAACAACCCTACCATGTTTACATTGATGTTACCGCATGTTGCGCCAGAATGAAAAACTTGTAAGTAAATTTTTTATGGTGTCCCTACCAGTGTAATTGGATGTCCGGCAAAATCATCATGGTTGTGGACGACGACCTTGATCTCTTGGAAAATACCGCATTCATGATCCGGGGTATGGGACATGACGTCTTTACAGCAAAAGATGGAGATGAGGCGGTGGCAAAATATAAGGACATCAAACCTAATCTTACCTTTATGGACATCAGAATGCCAAAAATGGATGGCTATGACGCATTTTTTAAGATAAAACAACATGATCCAAACGCCAAGGTAATTTTGATCACGGCGTACAACCAAGATGAAAAAAAACACCTAAAAGCAAAAAGTATGGCCCTGATTGATACCATTAACAAACCGTACTCGTTTGAAACACTGGAACAACTAATCTCAAAGTACGCCTAAATCTTTTCCAGTTTTTTGATGGTCTTGAATCTGTCATCGTAGAACTTTATGGCCTCCTTGACAAATCCATAATACCATGTTTTCAAATCCTTATCGCCACTTAGTATCTTCTTTATCTTATTGTTCTCCACACTTGATCTTTCCTGAGGCTTTGCAGGAATCAAAAGATGCGTATAGAACCAACATGAGATCTGATCTGCAAGATCCTTCTCATCAATGTACTCATAATTTTCCTGGTATTTTATTGACAGATACGTTAGGAGCTCAAATATGGGAAATTTTGACATTTTTGTCACCTGAATATTGTCCAAAAACGTCCCGCCAGCAAGCGTCTTTATTCTGTAAACATCATTTCCTATGACAGATTTGAGATATTCCCACCTACCAAAGATCCACGGCAAAACCGTGGCATGATGCCTTGCCATGGTATCAATTTCCTTGTGCGTTAAATCCAAGACTTCAATGCAGTATAGGATCCCTGGAAGGGAAAGTCTGTAGATATCAGATGGTCCACGATTGTAGCTCTTGCCTTCAACTACCACAAGGCCCACATCAAGCACGCCTGGAGAGTGCTTCCCTCTGTCTTTTCTGCCCTTTAACAGTCTTCTGTATTCTTTTTCTTTGGTTCTTATTCCCGAAACATCGTTTTGGAAATTTACTTTTGCCATACCCCATGTGGTAAGCGGGCCGTTTTGAGAGAGAATCTCTAACATCTTTTGTACATTGGTGTGATGCTTTATGGTGGGCTTTCTTCTAAATGAATAACTGCCAAACAATCTCTTTGCAGTAGGCAACGTGTACAGTTTGTATGCATAGAGGTTTCCGAACGGAGATACACTGGAAGGCATGCCGCAACCTACTTGCTAATGACTAATAATATTTTCTAATGTGATTCTGGGCAAGATCATGTTCTACACACCAAAACTAGACTCTTTCCAGATTCACAACTCTGATTGATTTCAGAGCGGGGTCCTTGATGCTTTGCACGTACTTGACATCTATTTCCATTGAAGATGGCGATTTGATTTGCGCCTGAAAAGTTTTGCATGCATTACTTGATACGGATTTGTACGATACTGCCAAGAACTGTTCGGATTTTGAGCTAATCAAGACTGTTGGCTGCGGTATGTGTTGGTTCTGTGCACAAATCTTATAACTGATAAGGTATTTGCCGTTACCAGCAATCTGTTTTTTGATTATTTCTACATGCGGCTGTTTAATTTTGGCGTTTTCAATTGCCTTTATTTGATCATGGTATTTGTCTATTTTGTTCTTGCCTGAAAAATACCAATTTGAGTCCTTGTACATTTTCAAACAGCTATTCACTATGCTGGTATTGCGGTATTTTTCAACAAATTTTGCCTCGCCAAGGCTTCTATACGTATCATATCTTGCCTCACACTGATAACTATTAGACGTGATAGTCTTTGCATCTGCAGCATTCGGTGATAGAATACCTATCATGACAATAACTATTGTTGCCGCGATCCAAAATGGAGCGACAAGAAGCACACTCATAGTTTCATGCATTGATGTTAGTATTAGTCGATTGTTCTATCTTTGCGGCATGCCTTCATGGCATACCGTATTCTCTTATCTAGCATTTTATATCAATACAAAACAAAACCTCTGAAAATGCCAGATGAATCATGCAGAAAATGTGGTGGAATACAGATGTCATGTGCCATCTGCTCTCAATGTAGGAAAGATATCAAAAAGATATGCATCAAATGTGGTCATACCACAATGGAGCAATTTCACTTTTCATGTTTTTACAGCATAGAGCCATGTCAAGTATACCTTGCAAGGAACTTGGAACAAATAATATAATTTTAAGGCATGCCGCAAAACCGGAATCATGCTCAAATAATCCACACTTTGGGTACATTTGAACACAAACTGTGATAATGGGTACTTCAACTCTTACCGTGATGCGATGCCTAGTTATTGCATCTGATTTACCCGCAGCAAGATTATCATCAGTTTGTGTTCAAACTTATTTAAATTCAAAAAATGAGTGCATCAAGTGGTGCAAAAATCAGATTTCAAGGTAAGTTCGGCGGGATTTGTACTCGGACCTGCCCTGTTTGTCCTCATACTCGCACTTCCAATTGGCGAGCTTGCCGTGGAAGCAAAAATCGTTCTCGGTCTGTCCTTTTGGATGGGGATCTGGTGGATTTTTGAAACCGTGCCGCTCTACATTGCGGCAATTTTACCGTTAATCGTATTTCCGGCATCTGGAATTCTGAATTTTACAGATACGTTGATATTTTATGCAGACAAAATTATCTTCCTAATACTTGGCGGCTTTTTCATAGCTGCTGCCATTGAGCGAACCAACCTTCATCTGCGATTTGCATTCCATATCTTGACCATCTTTGGAACAAAACCAAAGCAGGTAGTAGCTGCATTCATCCTGATTACTGGCTGTCTTAGTGCATGGATGAGCAATACTGCCGCAACCCTTCTTGTAATGCCTCTTGCAACTGCGATTCTGGCTGCGGTTATGACAAAGGACAAACCCAAGTTTGCCGCCTGCCTGATGTTAGGGATAGCATATGCGGCAAGTATGGGCGGGGTAGCCACGCTTATTGGAACGCCGCCCAACGCCATATTTGCCTCACTTGCACAGTCACTCACTGATACCCAGATCAGCTTTGGAAAATGGATGTTGATTGGAATACCAACAAGTGCAATTTCATTGCTTATCTTATGGTTTTACATAACGCACGTCGGCATCAAACTGGGTAAAGATTCCTTGTTCGACAAACACATGCTGACTGCCAAGCTCTCAGAGCTTGGAGATCTTAGCAGGGATGAAAAGCTCGTGCTTGCAGTTTTTATTGCCACTGTAACTGCATGGTTGAGTAGGGGCCTTGTTTGGGGTTCCTACCTCCCTCAAGTTGATGATTCTGTTATATCCATCTTTGCGGCAGCGTCATTATTTGCCCTTCCATCAACAAAAAACAAGCAAATCCTCAGATGGAACTCTGCAACAAAGATTCCATGGGGAATTCTAATCCTGATAGGAGGCGGACTTGCACTTGCAGGAGGATTTACCGCAAGCGGACTTGATACGTGGATTGCGACGCAACTGGGATTTCTTGCAGTCTTGCCGTATATTGTCATAGTGATAGTCTTGTTACTGATTGTGGTGTTTACCGAGTTTATCAGCAATACCGCAACGGCTGCACTCATGATTCCTATAGCGGCATCTCTTTCAACCATAATAGACATAAATCCGCTATTGCTTATGGTGCCAATCGCAATAGGTGCAAGCTACGGATTTATCCTTCCTGTGAGCACTCCTCCTAACGCAATTGCTCTGTCCTCCGGTTACGTAACTGCAAAAAAGATGGCAAGGGTAGGACTGCCTCTTAATTTGATCTTTGTGCTAGTCTTGGCCGTATTGACAACACTTCTGGTTCCATCAGTGTGGTAAAATTTGGATGATCTAATCATAAATTTGGTTCTTCTTGGTGCGTTCATAGCAATACTTGTCAAGAGTGCAATTTTTGCAATAAACTCTATTGTGAGATTCTCAAAAATAACTGGAATAGGTGAACTTGCTGCAGGATTTCTCATAGTAGCAGTCTCAACATCGGCACCCGAAATCAGCGTGGCTGTCTTTTCCACGCACAGCAACAACATAGGCATCACACTTGGTGATATCTTTGGCTCAAATGTTACTAATATTGCGCTGATATCCGCACTGTTTTTTCTGGTATCGCCAATTAAGCAAATAGAAAAAAAGACGGTGAAAAGCATGCTACCGCTTCTTCTTACATCTTCTGCAATTCCATTGACTTTACTTCTTGCCCAAGAAGGAAGCAAGTTTGTGGGAATTGTACTTCTTGCCGTATTTGGCCTGTTCATATATCACACCATAAAGTCGAACCCAAAGAATGCACAGGCTCAAAGAGAGACTGGCTCTGCCGCAAGGTCCCTTGTCTTGTTCTGCATTGGAATAGCCTTGGTAATCATAAGCGCCAAAGTCATCGTAGATAGTGCCTCCTCGATTGCAGCAGCCACAGGAATAAGACAATCAGTCATCGGGGCCACAATAGTTGCGTTTGGCACGTCGTTACCAGAGCTTACCGTGGATATAATCGCAGTTAGAAAAAGACACCTTGACCTTGCCCTTGGTGATATTGTGGGCTCGTGCATTACCAACATAACACTGGTTCTAGGAATAGTACTGGTTCTATCTGATATCAGCGTAAACTTTGGCATCCTCTCCTCATTAATCGGGTTTTCCACAGTAGCCCCGCTTGCCTTATTCTTGCTACTTAGGACAGCTAAGATAAGAATCCTGCACAGTGCCTTACTCTTTGGAATTTTTGCCGTCTTTCTAATGGTTTTGTATGAGATTCAACTGCAGATTGGCGGGCTGCGTCTGTTTTAGATCTCCTACCACAAAAAACTAAATTTAATTATCGTCTGTGTGGCAGACAGGCATGTTCAAAGACATTCTTGTCCCATATGATAACTCGCCTCCGTCGCAAAATGCCCTAAAGATAGCGTCAGATATCGCAAGAAGCAATAATGCAACGGTCCATCTGCTTTACGTAATTCAAGAGGTGATGCTTCCGAATTATTTTGGGAGAACGCAACTCAACAAAACTATGAAGGAATATGAGAAAGAAATCTACAACGACCTGAAAGCTCAGGCCTTAAATCTATTGCAGGAACAAAAGCAAAAAAATGAAAAACTGGGGATCCCCACAAAAATAGGCACCTCCTACGGGAATACATCCAAACAAATACTGGAATCTATCAAAAAGAACAAGATCGATCTAGTAGTCATTGGAACCACAAGCAGAAAGGGCCTATCAAAAATAAGAGCTCTTGGAAGCGTCGCAAGAAAAGTATCCGAAGAGTCTCCATGTCCTGTACTACTGGTGCACTAACGTAGCCGGGCACTGCAAAAATGATAAAGGCTATTTGTTTGCAGCACCCAGCTCCCAAGTGCGTCATCAATGCAAGCCCTAAATAAAAAACACTGACATTTTACAATCAGATAACACTGGCATGTAGCGTCTTCCTGTAACAAGAATGTACAATCTTGTGTAGTCTTAAATCTCATGCAATAATTGTAAATCCATGTCGCAAACACAGAATCTTGCACAGAAGCAACTGTGGTTGCTTGTTAGCTCCAAGAACGAAAATACAAAGGACGAAGATCTTGCAGCCATAGCCCCACAAGTCCTTTCCATGATAGATGGCATGGTTAAAAACAACAAATTCATACTGTCCGGTCCATTTGGCAATGAAACCGGTGGACTTGCTGTATTTGAGGGAACAGAAGGGGAAGCAAAAGCCTTCTCAGAACAATACGGCAACATCTGCGGAAACCTGGTCACGCACCACCTTTACAAATGGGACGTGATGTGGGGTTCCAAATAACCTGACTTTTTTAAAAAACGTAGATATAACTTGGAATTTACCAAAACTCAATTGAAGGCAAAAGCGGTAAACGAGTCACAAGCAGAAGTAATTGCGCGCATGTTCCCTTCTGAGGCAAATCCTGCCGGCAACGTCTTTGGTGGTGAGATTTTAAAGCAGATAGACATAGTTGCAGGAATCGTAGGCCACAGGCACTGCCGTACCAATGCAGTCACCGCAAGCATCGACAGGGTGGACTTTCTCAAGCCCGTATTCGTCGGGGACGTTCTAATCCTTAACGCACGCCTGAACTGCGTGAAAAAATCATCTATGGAAATTGAGGTAAGAGTTGAAGCAGAGAATCTTCTAAACGGAATAAGGACTCTTACCGGAACTGCCTTTGTTACAATGGTGGCACTTGATAAGAATGGACGTCCCACGGAAGTACCAAAATTGTTGCTGAAAACCAGAGAGGAGAAGAAAAGATTTTCAGAAGGGCTTGCAAGGATGAAGCGCAGAGCAAAGGAGAGAAAAAAATCTAAATCACATGAATAAGATCCTTCAAGTTCCTTCTGGGCCTTGGATTTCGTTTCTGCACCGGATATCCTATGCACAAAATAGAAGACGGCCTTAGGTTGGTGCCTATTGCATCCATGACTTTCTGCTCGTCAATCATGCCTATCCATATAGAACTAAGGCCCAGCGCAGATGCTGCAAGCTGGGAATACGCACAAGCAATTGTTGCATCCTGAATAGCGAACTTGGCAAGCGTTTCGGGGGGAAAGTTCAGCTTTACCCTTGAGGGATTTTTGCAAAAGACCAAGACTAGTGGTGCGTTAACATATGGCTGATTGTTTGCCGCCTTGACCAGCATCTCTTTTACCTTTTCATCCTTTACATAAAATACCTCAAACCCTTGAAAGTTCCCTGCTGTGGGTGCAGTATCAGCAGCTGCTAAAACTCTGTCTATTTTCCAATCTTCAATTTGTTTTTCCGCAAACTTTCTTGTAGAACGTCTGGTCGCCATTACGTGGAACAAATCTGTATCAAGCTTGTCTTCTTTTGTCTCCGATGTCAGTATGGCGCTGAGCAACTTGTTTTTTACATCAACTTCGCCAATTTTTTGGCTTGGAACATACTCGGTGCATTTTATAATGACTTTATCGTGATCTTCTATGAATTTTAGAAATTTTTCTGCCAAGACACTGGTTTTTACTGTAAGGGGCTTGTCGCCTTTTATGTTAAAACTGGACTCGCTCTCATTTACTATGATAGAGCCTGCATTGTCTTCAAGCGTGACTCTGCCAGTGGACTTTTGTGATAAAACAGTGTGCAAATGCGACAGATCATCCTGAGTTAGATAAATTACCTTTTCTTTGTCGTTATCGTGCGGATCAGTCCAGACCAGACGACAACCGTTGTCTTTTTTGACATATGGATAATCTACCTTGGCAAACTCGTACATGCAAACACTTGACAATTGCGATATTTTAATAAATCCAAAAAGAAAAACGCAATTCCTAGTTTGTTGCTAGGAATGCGCCGATTCCGGCACCTACGCCAATGCCTAGGACAAAAAATAACATGTCCCAAGCCATGACCTTCTTGAACGGAGCTCTGATTTCTCGATTCCAGTGAGTTTTTTTTGTTTCCATATGATAAGAATACTATGCCAAACTCATAGAGTGTTCTCAGCTGAATTGATGAGCATTAAGCTCAGGTGATGACAATTTCAGAAAAACGTGCCTATGTGGCCTCTGATTAGTATTTTGAAACAAATGCGCTTCCAAGCAGAAGTATGTTACGTTTTCTTTCCTTCAGTCTCCTTATGGAGTATGGAAGCCAGTTTGTCCCATATGGGATGTATTCTGCAAGAGAAAATCCATCCCTGACAAGATCCGGCTTTATACTGTCCATTATGCCGCGCAACATCTGGAATTCGAATTTTCTTTGGTGTTCTCTTGAGTGGCTTTTTGCCTTTTCAATTAATCTTAGGTCATGTGTTGCTATGCCAAACTCATTGCCTTTCTCAAATAATGTTTTCATCAGTTTTTCATAGTTGGCATCTATCTGTTCCTTTGACTTGTATGCGATCTTGGAGTCTTCTCTGTATGCACCCTTTACAAGGCGAATCTTTGCGCCTATTGTAAGCAAATCAGAAAGGTCGTTCTCGGTTCGCTTCAGATTTGCCTGCAAGGCAACCCCAAGCCTCTCATATTTTGAAAAAATACTCTGATAGATCTCTATTGTCTTATCTGTGTGATCGGATGATTCCATATCTATCCAGACAAAAGTCTGCGATAGTGATGCAGACCTAATGATACTCTGAAAGTTTTGCAGACATTCTCTCATGCTTTTTGATAGGCCTATCTGAGTAGGTTTTACAGATATTCCGCCACATACATTCCATCTTCTAAACGATGAGATGATTGTCTTGTATTCTGATATGGTGTTCTGTATGGCCTGATTTGATGTGTGATACTCACCAAGCTTGTTGATAATTACACTCATGCCGTTCTTGTAAGATATTTTCGCAGCAGACAGCGCGTCATCTATTGTATTTCCTGCAATCCACCGCTTTGCAACCCCAAAGAGAATCTTTTCCATGACGTGCGTTCCAGATGCCATCAAAGTAAATTTGTAGCTGATGCGTAAAAAGCTTTGAGAATTTATCGATTGTCATATTTTATTAACGGACGCAGATTTTGGCAAATTATGGACTATGTTGTAAAGCTAAAGCATACAATAGACGCATTGTTTGGCTCCGGCGTCTCAAAGAGCCTACCAAAGGAGCTTGAGATTAAATTCTCAAGGAAAAACGGAAGGATAAAAGAAGTATACTGCAAGAACAAATTGCTTTGTACCTTGCGCATAGATGGCGGTCTTGCAATAACCCCTCACTTTGCACAAATCCTACTAAAAAGAAAAAAATTCAAAGAAAACTGTGTTGAAATAGATGAGGAATCAAAACCCTTTGTTCAGGATGGCAAATCAGTATTCTGCAAGCATGTAAGGTGGGCTGGAAAAAACATACTTGTTGGCACAGACGTGCCGGTTCTATTTGATAACAAGGTGATAGCAGTAGGCAGAGCTGTAGTCAACCACCAAATGATGATGGATCTGGAACGCGGCGTAGCAGTCAGGATCAGAGATACCTTAAAAGACAGTCTGGGTGAATAGAATTTCATGATGCGCGGCGGCAATCGCGAAATGCGAAGAATGCTGGACAGGATGGGCCTTGACATGAAAGAGCTGCCAAACGTACAAGAAGTAATAATCAAGACCGACAAAAAAGAGATCATAATACCAAAACCAGCAGTTACGGAAATGAAATCAAAGGATAACTCTATTTTTCAGGTAATCGCAACCAGCTATGAGGAAAAGGAGCTGGAAACTCCAATATTCTCAGAGGAGGATATCATGCTGGTCTCGCAACAGGCTAATGTGAGTGCTGAGGTTGCCGCTAACGCGCTAAAGGAAACAGGAGGCGATCTGGCTCGCGCAATCCTGCTTTTGAGCACCAAATGAAGAGTTTATTTAAAGGATTTGAGGCGTTTTAGCTATGAAAGAGGCAGCTCAGACAACGGTTGCGGATTCCAAAGTAAGCAAGATAATAAAATCACTCTCGGACCTTGAAAACGACATAGATTCCCTCAACTCAAAGGTGGGCGATATGAAAAAAGCGCTCAACTCAAAAGCCATAAAGGAAATTGACTCCCTTAGGGAGAAAGCCACCCAGATGGCAATCAAAGAGGCTGAATCCATGATTGCACAGACCAAGGCACGGGCAGAGCAACAGGCAAAAAAGATCGCCTCAGACGGCCAAGCAAAACTTGAAAAACTCAAGGCTACCATAGATTCCAAGTTTGATGAAGCAGTTGACAGTGTGGTGTCAACCATTTTAAAGCCTTAAACCCTTAAATTCGAAAAACAGTAATGAAAGGTATCAGCACACTAGAAAACTGCCGCATCGGAGTTGCCACCACTGACGGCAAGTCATACTTTCAGTTTGTAAAAGCGCTCAAATTTCTAAAACTAGAGTACGATTCCATAATTCCAGAAGAAATTGATGGATATTCAGGAAATATCATACTTACCACGGAGGCCGAATCCCCAAAATCGGCATCACGCCCAATCCTGTACCAAGAGATACTAAAGGAAGATCCTACTGTCATTCAGGGAATAATAATAGAAAAGCTAGATTCCGGGCTCAATCCTTCAGATCTGGTAATAGGCATAGATCCTGGGATGAGAATCGGCATCTCGGTGATATACTTGGGCAAGGAAATAGAGCGTGGCCTGTATACATCTACAGAAGAGCTTGCTGATCATGTGGCCAAAATACTAGGTGGTTTGAAGGCAGAAAGAAAGATCGTCAAAATAGGCAACGGAAACATGCAGGTGGCAAAACAGATAACGACACTGCTGAATCTGAAATTCTGCTCGCACTTTGAGCTAGAGTTTGTAGATGAGCGCAAGACCACAAAGAAGATAAAAAACTATAACAAGCGTGGAGAGCGAGACATGATGTCCGCCAAATTCATAACACAGAGACAAGGTTATCGACATTTTGTGCTTCCTCTATCGAGAACAGGGTAATCGGGGCAGGAAAAAAGCTAAATTTAGCAAAATATCGTGCGTAAATCACAAAAATGTTGTTCGTAAAAAAAACGTTAGATATTTATACAACTCTACGATTTTTTGTCAAATTGATCAAGCTGATCACCATATTTGGACAAAATTTTTGTAAGATTTTCTAAAAAATTATACAAAAAATATAGATCCATCCTTAAATATTTGCGATTCCTATATCATATTACAAAGTGATAAAATATGACGTGTAAGGGAATCTGTTCCAGATACAAGGCACAAAAGCCAGTAGGTACTGGACGTTACGCTTCAGGTCAGAGACGATGCCAGATTTGCGAAATCTTCATCAAATGGGAGGGACTTTGGTGCCCATGCTGCGGTTACAGACTGAGAACAAAACCACGAAATCTCAAGTACAAAGCCAAGCTACGTGCCCGAGTCGAACAAGAGGCCCAGGAAGCAGAAGCAATAGCAATAAAGGCTTAAAATCTTACCAAAGCAGATGTCAAGTACTGGCCACAGGACAATAACTGTGGTATCAGAAGATCGGAAATTCGATGTTTCCATTGAAAAGTACGACAACGGTTTTTTCATTTCTATTTTTGAAGGCTCCAAAAAGCTTGGCGCCACCATAATGTCAATAGGTACAGGTCCATCACCAAGCTCTTCGACAATAATACCTATCAGAGATGATGCGGTCTTTCTCAAACTGGTCTCGCAAAAGATTGCATCCGAGTTCAGGGGGATATGCATAGTTTCGCTTTCTGTACAGAAGGAGCTAGGCTCAAGCGCAGGCAAGGTTCTAATTGAGAAGATAACGGAGGCAGTAAGAGAATGACGGATATTCGCGCGTTCATCGAAAGCACAAAAAAACTCAATCAGCTTTATGTTATAAAAAAAAGAGTATCGACAAAATACGAGATTGCGGCACTGACTGCGCAAGTGGATGGTGCAAACGCCATATTATTTGAGAACATTAAGGAAAGCAGGCTCAGACTAGTTGCAAATCTTGTTGGAACCCGTACAAGGTTTGCGGCCTCGATAGGCACAAAAGAATCATCAATACATCAAAAGGTGACATCTGCAATAAAAATGGCAAAAAAGCCCAGAGTCATATCTGACGGCAAGTTTTTTGAAAATCGCTCAAAAGATATCTCAGTTCTACCTATAGTGACACATTTTGAAAAAGAGTCCGGACCGTTTATCACATCATCGATAATCTATGTGCAAAACCCGGAAAAAAAGACTCAAAACTCGTCGTTTCACAGACTTATGCCAATAGATAGGACGCACTTCTCGGTTCGCATGGTTGAGGGCCGCCATCTACATCGTTCCTTTATTGATGCAAAAGAGCACGGCGAAGATCTCAGAGTTGCAATAACAGTGGGTGTACATCCTGCGGTTTCAATTGCCGGTGCATATCAGGCAGAATGGGGTGAGGATGAGATGGGCATTGCAAATTCACTGCTTGGAGGAAAGCTCACACTCACAAAACTACCATATTCTGGACGTATGGTGCCATCGGGCACGGAAATAGTCATGGAAGGAAGAATACTGGCCGATAAGACCCACAAGGAATGGATGGTAGAGATGCTAAGAACGTATGATTTTGCAAGAGCCCAACCTGTATTTGAGCTTGAAAATCTGTACTTTAGAAACAACGCAATATTTCATGACATTCTGTCTGGGTATTCGGAGCATCGGTTGCTTATGGGCATGCCGATAGAATCAAAACTCAATCGCGACGTCAAAAAATCATTTTCCAAGGCAAAAAAAGTCATAATGTCTGATGGCGGATGTAATTGGCTTCATGCTGTAGTTCAAATATCGAAAACAAATGATGCGGATGGAAAAAAGGCAATAGAGAAGACATTTGCAGCTCATCGATCACTAAAGATGGTCACAGTAGTAGATGAGGACATAGACCCGTCAGACCCCGTAGCAGTAGAATATGCTATGGCTACAAGATTCCAAGCAGACAAGGATCTTACAATCATAAAAAAGGTGCGTGGTTCAAGCCTTGATCCGTCAAGTGATCAAAAAAATCTGCTTACCGCAAAACTTGGAATTGATGCCACAAGACCACTTTCAAAGAGAAAAGAAGGATTTGAGATTGCCAAAATTCCAAAGGCTGACAGGATTTCTCTGAAAGACTATGTCTGATTTTAAAACCTGTCGTCTAGAGCGGCATGTTCAAACTCTGAATCTTCTTGATTATCTGGTCATGGTCACCATGAACGTCGATTGAAAATATCAGCAGGCCGTCGTCCAAAAACAATGTGATAAGCTTTACCTTTTCCTTTGCGGTAATCATCCAATTTGTCTTTCCAAGTGGACCATCGAACATCTCCTCCATTTCCGCCTTTACGGACGCTACGTAATGTGCAAGATTGCCAAGCTCCGTATCTAAAAGCGGCTTTTTTGCAGGATGTCTTGCAAACGCAATCACTTTTTTGTCCTTTATCCTGCCTACGAACCTCATGGATTCATCAAGGCTCATGACGTGCTTGCACACATCCAATGGACTGTACTGTCTGTTCAATTTCTCCCCTACCGCTCAGGCATCTCCAAATTAATTAAAAATCTTTTGAAATTAGATTTGATCGGGTTTGAAGATAGGCGAATTTAAAATCGGTTCCTTTCTTTTGTCAGTTTACTGTATGCAAAATAAAACAACATACCTAACACAACTACCACCATTCCCATCATTATTATGTACGGTTCAAACTGAACTGCGCCAAATACAGGAGTAATTATGCCAAGAACTGGCAGGATTGGAAGTTTTTTCACCGACAGGGGAACCTTGAATTGCCTTTCTGCATTTGGCTGCTTGAATCTGAGCCAGATCAGGGAGAAATTTACCAGTATGAATACCATAATTATGCCAAAAACAGAGATATTTGCAACCGTGGAAAGATCTCCTACTAGGGTGAACAGAACTGAGAGAAATCCGATGACCAGCACGGCAGCCCACGGTGTATTTCTTTTGCTGTGAATCCTGCTGAAAATAGACGGAAGTGACTTGTCATTTGATATGCCATAAAGTATTCTTGAGCCTGATACCAGCATGATAAGAACAGTATTTGTGGTGGCAAAAAGAGCTATTGCAGCTATTGCGATATGGGCCTGCGGCCCAAGCGCTCTTTTTGCAACATCAGCAAGAGGCGCAATTGATGCGTCAAGCTCCTGCCAGCTCAGAACTCGGATAGCGGAAACTGATACAAGTATGTAGATTATTGCAGTTATTGATATTGCAAGTATGATTGCACGTGGTAATACCTTCTTTGGATTCCGTATTTCTTCTGCAATGTTTGCAATGTTCTCAAATCCTATGTATGCAAAAAACGCCAAAGTGAAGGCAGAAAATATCCCAGATATGCCCTGCGGAGCATCAAAATAGTCGATTGATACATCCACAAAAAGAGTCATTCCTATCCAGATTATCATCCCAAGCCCAGCTGCTTCTATCAGTGTGAAAATTATGTTCATTGATGATGATTCCCTAATTCCGATGAAATTAACAAACGAGAGTGCGATTATCACGGAGATCGCACAAAAAAGTACTGGGGGACCGAACAAGTTGGAAAAATATCCTCCAAATCCTAGTGCGATTGCAGAGGCAGAGACTATTGCAACAAAAAGTGTCAACCATCCAACAATGAATGCTGGAAAATTGCTTCCAAATGCGTTTTTCACAAACGAGTATTCTGCAGCAGCCTTTGGATACATTGATGAAAGCTCAGCATAGCTCAGTCCGGTAAAAACAGATGCAATAGCTGCTAGAGAAAATGATATCCATACCGTGTTCCCAGCCTCGCCCGCCGCATCGCCTATGAGCGCATAAATTCCTGCTCCAAGTATCAGTCCTATTCCATACATGGTGGTTTGAAATAATCCTAGATGTCTTTGTAGCCGTGCCATACTGTAATCTCAAGTTGTGCATATTTTAGCAGCTCAAACAATTCCTTATATGATTTTCAATGCTGAAAATCATGATTTTCATTAAATATGAAAAGAACGCAATAGATGTACTTGGAAGAGAGATTCCTGTTTTAGTTTCCCCAAATTACTTCCTCTCTTCCAGAACTTTCTATTATGTATCAATGGTGATAATCTGACTTGTATCTTTATGTGATGGATTGCGACATATTTTTGTGAACTCGGAGAAAAGATTTGTAATTATCGGACTTGCTTGCGGCTTTGTAGCTTTAGCTGCAATAATGGGTTATGCAAGCATGGGCTATGTGAGGCACATGAATATATTCTGGCCAGAAGAAATCCGCCAAACCTTGGAATTCAGAGAAGTCAATGGCCAAACGATAGTTGTGGGAACTGTAGGTAATGCCGGAGTAAACCCTGACTTGATAATGAGGACTGGGGATTTTACATACATTCTTACTGTAAAAAATAATGGCACAATGTCACATCAGCTTTACGTTGAAGGTATTGAAAAAAGCACAAGATTGCTAGAGCCGGGCCAGTCATACAAAATAACTCTGAACAGCAGATACGAGGCCTCTTACAATTATTATGATATCTCCAACGGAAAACATCTACTTGGAACCATCACTGCCAAATATGTAGTGCCGCTTGACAAAATTGAGGCAAAATAAATAACAGGATTTGGTCACCTCACTATGATTTCTATTATAGGTAGCGGGCGAGTTGGCTCCACAATTGCATTTTTGTGCGGATCTTCTGGGCTTGATAACATTCTACTCGTGAATCGAGATGGGAAAAAAGCGTATGGTATTGCACTTGATATTTCAAACGCAATTCCTCAAACATCGCCAATTTCAATCACAGGAACCTCTGATTACACCAAAATTACGGGCTCCGATGTGATAATCATTGCAGTAAGTGCTAGCATGCATGTGGTAAGCAGAACCGAACTACTGCATGAACACGCCTCATTGATAAGAGAAATCTCCTCTAAGATAAAGCAGCATGCCCCCGATTCCAAAATTCTAGTTGTAACAAATCCTGTGGACGTGCTCACTTATGTAATGCAAAAACATGAAGATCTTCCACCAAAAAATGTGTTAGGAATAGCATCAAGTCTTGACTCTAGCAGATTCAGATACATTCTTGCAAGAGAATTAAAAACAAATCAATCGGAAATCTCTGGAGCACTTGTGATGGGCGAACATGATGACTCGATGGTGCCAATTTTTTCAAACGCCAGATTTGGAAGCAAAAAAGTAGGTGATTTGTTGACAGGAGAAAATATGGATAGGATCAAATCGGATGTTCGAAATTATTGGAAATCTCTCCGTGATTCTCATTGGTATTCTGTATTTGGGATAGCGAAAAACACATTTGCTGTTGCAGAGGCAATAATAAAAAACCATGATTTAGAAACTTCTGCATCGGTATTGCTTGAAGGGCAATATGGGGTGACCGATGTCTGTATCGGCGTACCATTAATCGTAAATAAAGATGGAATAAAACAAATTCGTACTGTAAATCTGGAAAAGGCCGAAGCTGAAGCACTTTACATATCCTCCAACAGAGTGAAAGAAAACATTCGTAAGGTATTGCCTTAGGAATTTGAAATAAAATAAAAAAGCGGTTTTCGCTTATGGGATGGATCTGCTGTACAGTTTGCCTTCTAGGGCCATCTTGTACATTTCAGCAACATGTGGGTTCTCACCTGGTGTTTCTGCCCCTAGTTCGACCAGTCGTGCGTATACTCTAACGACATATGCTAGAGCTCCAATGAAGGCTACGACGACACCCATGTTGAACATCCAGTGGTTTGGAACTGCAAATACTTCTTCTACGAACCAAAAGTGCCACATCTCGTTGACTCCGATCGTGAACATGGTTGCAAGATAACCTATTATGGTCATCTTCAGGCCAGTATTCAGCGAGTTGTTCGGGCCTCTTAATATGGGCACTTTTCTATCATAGATTGCTACTGCTCCCCAACCTAGTGGTAGTGCTACAAAGTGTGAGTACAACCACCAGTGTGCTGGAGTGAACGCAGAGTCTCTGATAGAGGTTTGATGTAGAGAGCCGTCTACAAAGTTGTCTACTTCCACTGATGCTGCTGTGGATCCCATTGCGATGACGATGAGCCAGATCTTCTTTAGTCTCTGGATCTCAACTTCTTTTGGGAGTAATGCTGGCATTTGTGCCATAATTGACAAGATCTATTTTTCGCATATAATGGAGTAGACGATTCAAATTCTTGCGAATAAGCAAATTATGTATTTTAACAAAAAAATTATTATAAAATTTTTATTATTTTATCATAATTTTGCTGACATTTTTAATTAGATTTTTTCATATTTGTTGATCTATTGAATGTCGAACATGTGTGTTGTACATGTAAGAATTGGATTGCAATGCATTGCAATCCTGTTTTTTTAATACTTTGAAAGCAACTTGTTCTCTGATGTTGGTAAATGCCGGCTTGGACGAGAACGAAACGGACGTTGTTCTCGAAATTCTATCTGACAGATACTGCAGAAAGGTCCTGAACACTATTATCGATGGGCCAAAATCCGCATTTCAAATAAGCTCAGAATCAGACATACTTTTGAGTACAGTATATAGAAAACTAAAGACGCTGCAGCATTATAAATTGCTCAGCACAAAATGTCAGTTAAGGGAGGATGGAAAAAAACTATTCTTATATCAAAGTAAAATCCGTTCCATCTCCGCACGACTAGATAAAGACTTGCTTAATGTGGCAATAGAGCCAAACCTTTCATTATCACATTGATTGCGAGAACGTGTTATCTGGCACCTGCCGGCATTTGACAAATGACATAACGTTCTCGCATCGGTAATAGATTGATTATTGTAATTAAGCTGATCTTTGATTCGCAGCATTGCAGCTGATAATCATGTTTGCATTGCATTCATAGTGGTTAATTACATGATTCACTTATTATCATAAAATGCGTAATCCGATACTACTGTCTGCCTTTTCAACTTGTTTGATATCAATACTATTATTTATTCCACAGGGCATGACATCATCGCAAGCAGAAAATATTCCTATATCTTCAGATACTGTAGGTGGTTTGAGCATTATCGCTGAATTCAAATTCAGTCAAGGCAATGAAGTGGTAAAATCATTTAAGATCTTTAATCAAAAAGAAGGCTATAAAATATCTCAGCCTCCAAGAGAAACGCCTGTTTTCCAGCTTATCGGTGGCGTTGGCAATGATAAACCAATGCTTTACTATGTTACAGATTCCACTCTTTCACAGATGAGCGCGGTAAAAGATTACACACAATTTGATGTAGTGGTGTATTTGTATAGGGGTAATGAGCTTTTACGCGAACTCGATTACACCGACTGCATGGTAAGTGATTATAAAATCACAACACTGCATGATGGTGATGAAACATTTAGTGGAAAAACGCAATTCGTGATTGCAGATACCTTTGAGTTCAAATGTGGTGGGTATGTTCTAAAATCTCCTGTGTATGATAATTCAAAGCGGTAATGAAAATGTCAGAAATTGAAGACAGTTTTGATGAGTATAAAGAAAGGCTCTCTGGCATGCTTGAGAACAAAATTGATGTGGATTTGGCCATGAAGATAATGTATCTTGAACGGAAATTACCCGACGTTGAACCTAAAGTAGAATTAGACATAAGAGTGTCAAGTGAGTCCAATACGCTATCTTTTTTGCACAAGATTAATCAAAAGTTCGGATTCCAGACATCTGCACGCCATAATCACCTGACCGCAGTAGGGCGTATAAACATGGACAAGCTAGCAAAACTTGCATCAAATCAGGAAATAGAATGGATAACGGGATCTGCAACTCCTGCCTCTTACTAATCAAACAATGATTCGGTTTACTAATTTCTGAAGCGCTAGTATCCTTTTTGCTGAAATCCCAGTCTTTTTCACAAAATCACTAATGTCTACATCAAGCAGGTCTTTTGCAATCATCAGATTCTGCTGTGATAGCAAGTCCAACTCATGCCTGCTTATTCCAAGTATTGTAACAGGATACAACTTCTTACTCTCCACAAGCTTTTCCAGCCCATTTTGTGGCGGATAACGCCAGGACAAGATCTTCTGATTTATACAGTTTGCATAGATTGTTACTTGATCTGAAACTTTGGTATTACATGCAAGCATTTCGCGATCAAAGGTCTCAGACAGATCAAGAAATCGTGCATGCGTGTATAATGACTCTTTGAGTCCGGTGTATTGTCCTGCCAAATTATGATACTTGCATTCTACAAGCCATCTCTTGCCGTCTTGTATGGATTCTAAAATCAGGTCCACCTCATGGCCTATGCATTTGCCAGGAACCCCTGCTCGTGTTGCAGTGACTTTGTATCCATAGTTTTCAAGAACCTTACCAACAAAATTCTCAAAGGAAAATCCTGCTGGACCTAATCTCATGATTGATTCTTTGAGACGATATCGCTGTTTTACAGCAATGCCTGCATTCTCTGATAATAACTTTAACACAATTCTGTAGATCTCTTTTGTAGGCATGCCTCCATACAGCTTGGAAATCACCTGATTTGCGATCTTTTTTGCAACTTTTCTACTTGCGCCTGCCTTCATACATGTTGATTCTACCTTGCCTGGATCGAATCTTACATTTTCCCCATTTGCTTTGGTGATGATGATTTCTTTCAATTTTAATATGATGTGGGCATGGGTTCCTGACCTGCCGTAGGTGCTGATGTCCTTGATACTGCCACCACATTATCTATTCTTAATATCATGTTTGCAGTCTCAGTTGCTGATTTTATGACCTGTTCTTTTACTTTGATCGGTTCAAGAACGTTTATCTTTTCAATGTCCCCTATTCTACCGTTTACCACATCAACACCAAAATATTTCTCACCTGCGCTATGCCTTGATCTAAGCTGGGTTATGGCGTCAATTGGATTCATACCAGCATTGCGTGCAAGTGCAAGTGGAATTGACTCTAAAGCTTCGGCAAACTTTTCTACTGCAAGCTGTTCGCGCCCAGAAAGAGATTGTGCCCATCCTCTGAGCTTTGTTGCAATGTATTCCTCTGGAGCACCTCCTCCTGGGACAAAATATGGTCTTTCAATTACATCCTTTACTACCATAATTGCATCATGGATCGCTCGATCAACTTCATCAACTACCCTTTGCGAACCGCCACGAATCAGAAACGTGACAGCCTTTGGGTTCTTACATCCCTCAACATACGTCCAATTATCTTCTTCAATTTGTTTTTCTTCCACATTTTGTGCTATTCCCAAATCTCTTTCTGTAAGATCATTTACATTGCCAACGACCCGACCTCCTGTTGCCTTTGAAAGCTTGATCATATCGCTTTCCTTTATGCGTCTAACTGCCAAAATTCCTGCTTTTGCCAGATAATGTTGTACTATATCGTCAATTCCTTTCTGACATAATACGACTGTTGCTCCTGTATTCTTTATTTTGTCTACCATTTCTTTCAAGATCTGATTTTCCTCTTCCATGAAGGATTTTATCTGATTAGGAGAGTTGATGTTTATTTTGGCATCAAATTCCGTTTTTTCTATTTCAAGCGGAGCTGAAATCAAAGCAATTTTTGCATTCTTCACTCTTTTTGGCATGTTGTCGTTAACTACTTCCTTGTCTAGCACTATGCCGCCTATCAACTGACTATCTGAAATTGAGCCGCCGGATTTTTTCTCAATCTTGATGTTTGCAATTGACACTCTGTTGATCCCATCCTTTTGTTCCATTACTGCTAATACAGCATCAACTACTATCTTTGCAAGATCTGCTGCTTCTATTGCAACAAGCTTTGTAAGCATCGAAGTACGTGCAATCTTTTCCAGCGTTGCAGTATCTGAAGGCTCGATTTTTTTTGCTATCTCTGATAAAAGTGATATTGCCATTCTTGAAGCTTTTTTGTAGCCTTCAGCTATTATGACAGGATGAATATCATTGTCTATCAGACTTTCAGCTTTTTCCAAAAGTGCACCGGCTATTACCACGGCAGACGTGGTACCATCTCCAACCTCGCTGTCAGTTGCCTTTGCTACCTCTACCATCATTTTTGCCGCAGGGTGTTGAACATCAATTTCTTTTAGAATTGTAGCACCATCATTTGTAATTGTTATATCGCCTATGGCATCGACTAGCATCTTGTCCATTCCACGTGGGCCAAGACTAGACGCGATAATTTCAGCAATGATCTTTGCTGCGTTAATGTTGTTCTTTTGGGCATCTCTGCCCCTTGATTGCTTTGAGCCTTCCTTTAGAACTATTACTGGAATACCTTCTGATGTGGCTTGAATTGATGACATGAAGAAATATTCCTAAAATTGTATTTATGATCTGACCATAAATCTCATCACTGAGAATTTGAATAGTGAATTATCAGATATGAAAATCGACTTGCGATTGTATATATAAGAAATCTGCCAATTAGGCATGGCAACACAAACAATCTGGATTGGAATTGCAATAGGAGTATTTTTTGCAGGTATTGGAGTAGGCTATGCGATTTTTGGTACAACTAATCAGTCTGCTAACATGATGGGGCAAGATATGCAAAAATGGCACCAGATAATGCAAGATCCGAATCAGAGACAGCAGATGCTAAGCCAAATTATGTCAGATCCTCAAATGATGCAAGAAATGCACCAAATGATGATGAGCGATCCTCAGCATACAAAACAAATGCACCAAATGATGGCAAATGATCCTCAGCACATGGAACAGATGATGCAAATGATGATGTCAGATCCTCAAATGATGCAAGAAATGCACCAAATGATGGCAAATGATCCTCAGCACATGGAACAGATGATGCAAATGATGGGCAACAACACCACGATGGGCAAAAAAGGCCATATGATGGGCCAGTAACGATAGAACAATGCGATTGCAAGCGCTAGCAATACTAGCAAAAAAGGCCATATGATGGGCCAGTAACGATAGAACAATGCGATTGCAAGCGCTAGCAATACTAGCAAAAAAGGCCATATGATGGGCCAGTAACATCTTTTTATTTCTGTAGCCTTTCCAGATGTTTTTTAATTAGATATCGTGTGCAATTATTATGAAGTGGCACTTTGAGGATTTCATTTACGGTTCATTTGATGGCTCGGTCACGACATTTGCAATTGTAGCGGGTGCTGTAGGTGCGTCGCTTTCGCCAGTTATAGTCCTGATTCTGGGTTTTGCCAATCTTGCAGCAGATGGTTTCTCAATGGCTGTAGGAAACTATCAGGCAACAAAAGCGCGTATCGAATTCATTCAAAAGGAAAGAAAACGTGAGGAATGGGAGATCGACAACATGGCAGACACAGAAAGACAGGAAATTCGCGATATATATGCAAAAAAGGGATTTGCCAACGAACTTCTAGATGAAATAGTCAAGGTAATAACCGCAAGAAAAAAAGTTTGGATCGATACCATGATGAAAGAAGAGCTGGGGCTAATCGAAGATGGAAGAAGACCACTTGATACTGCAATAAGCACTATTGTCGGCTTTGTATCTATTGGCATGATTCCGCTAATACCATTCGTCTTTCTTTATGTGACAGAAATCCATCTATCTGTACAGAACAGCTTTCTTTACTCGACCGTTTTTACAGGCGGAGCTTTCTTTCTCATAGGATTAATTAAGGGAAAAATTGTCAAAAAATCTCTTATCAGATCAGGTACCATGACACTACTGATAGGAGCAATTGCCGCAACAGCAGCATACATTGTGGGTACCTTGCTTGGAAACCTGATAAAATAAATTAAAAACTTGCTATTTCATGCTCATTTGCGTCATCAAATATTTTTGTCAAGGCATGATAGTACATCTTGCGCGTATCTTCCCTATTGCATACGGTAAACATTCTTACAAAATCTGTCGCAGTCACAATTCCGCATAACTCATCCTCATCCAGCACAGGTAATCTTCGTATCTTTCTAGAATACATCAGGTCTGCGGCAACCCAAACCTCATCGTCTGGTCTGATGTGCACCAGCGGAGATGACATGACCTGCTTTACCTTGGTATGAATCGGATAAGCGTGAGCTGCTATCTTTATTGCAAAATCCCGATCTGTCATTATTCCCACCGGAACATTTTGCTCCATTACCAAAACAGAACCGACCTTTGCTGACTCCATCATCTTGGCAGCCTCATTAACAGTAGCCGATGATTCTACAGTGATCAGGGATTTTGTCATGATATCTTTGACAAGTATGGGATTTGGTATTTGTCTCATAAACTACTCTGCAGCACTCGGTATTTGAGATGGTATGCGAATTATCAAGATTGAAAATCAATCGGGAAAATCAAAGAACATCTTTAATTCATATGGGTCAACAACAACCACATTGACAAAAATAAAGAATATCGTAGTTGCACTTGATGGCTCTAAATCCTCGTCAAACGCTCTTGATTATGCCATATACCTTGCAAGACAGAACCAAACTACCTTGTTTGGAATCTATGTTATACCTATGTTTTCGATAAACTACAAAAAACCCTCATCTGCGCTCGCAAAAATGTTCGTTGACAACGGGAAAAAAGTACTCATGGAAGCAAAAATAAGATGTGCCAAAAACGGGGTCCTGTTCAAAGAAAAAATGGCCAATGGAAACGAGGGATTCATGGTAATCTCCTACGCAAAAAAGAGAAAAGCCAGTATCATAGTGATGGGTTCAAGGGGCAGAAGTAATGTCAGAGAATTGTTTTTGGGTAGCGTGTCACACTATGTAGTGCACAAATCTCCAATCCCAGTATTGGTGGTAAAGTGAGGAAAATGCTACTGAAAAATCCCGGATTGCGCAGCTCGTTGATAAAAAAAGCCATAACCGTAACACCACATGTAGGCGTTCTTGACGCAATAGAGATCATGCAAAAGTTCCGTATAAGCCGGCTTGTGGTAATAGACAAAAGCTACAAGCCTGTGGGCATAATAACAGAAAAGGATATCCTGCGTTCAATATTTCCGATAGGAGCAAAGCCTCTTGGGTCCATAACCGTGCAGGATTGCATGTCAAAAAACCTAATCACTGCAAAAAAACAGGATTCTGTTTACAAATGTGCCAGAATGATGAAAGAAAACAATATCAGCTCGCTTGTGATACTTGAAGACGACAAATCTCTGGAGGGCATAGTCACAAAAACGGATCTTGTATTCAATTTTCTAGTTCAGGAAACAGAACATCTGAAAATTTCAAAAATCATGACCACAGACGTTGTGACAGTGTCACCGCAAGATTCGCTATATCTGGTTGAAAGCATTCTAATAAACAACAAAATATCGCGGGTTCCTGTAATAAGAAACGAAAAGCTTGTTGGGATAATCACATTCAGAGATTTTATTCCTGTGAGAATACCTAACAGGCTTGGCACATTTACAGATCCTAATGAGCTAATGGATGTATGGTATAGTAGAACTCCGAACAAGTATAACGTAAACCAACTAAACTATGTTCTTACGTTCAGAGCAGAGGATATAATGACAAAAAATCCAGTTACAATAGAACCATCGGACGATATCTCGATTGCAGCACTACTAATGTATAGATATGACATAAGCGGGCTTCCAGTGGTAAGACAATCAAAGCTTGTTGGCATAATAACAAAATCGGATATAGTGTTCTCACTTGCCGCTGAAGCGTAATATCAAATACAAAACAATCGTAAAACAATATCTGAGGCGCAATAATGATTCATGACAGGCTTCATGCAGGCCGGCTCTTGGCAGAAAAACTTGCCTCTATAATAAAAGGCAAAGACTGCATAGTTCTGGCAATTCCAAGAGGGGGTGTAATTGTCGGTGATGCTATAGCAAGGGAGCTTGGCTTACCACTTGATGTGATAATCTCAAAAAAAATCACACCACCAGATTACCCAGAATACGCAATTGGAGCTATAACGTATGATGATATCATACATTTTGGGGATGATTGGAATCGATATTCATCAGATCCTAAATTTAGGCAAGAAATTATTAAAAAGAAAAACGAAGTCATGCGACAGATTATGACGTATCGTGGAAATACTGAATACAATTTTGACAACAAAACCGTGATTCTAACAGACGATGGTATTGCTACTGGTTCCACAGTATGTGCCATTCTAAAATGGCTAGAACAAAAGAACGTTACCGACATAATTCTGGCAACTCCGGTGATCCCGTATATCACGCATGAGATAATAAAACAATTTGGAATCACCATAATTGCCATTGAGATTCCACAAGAATTCACATCGGTCGGGCAATTCTACAGAAAATTTGATCAAATACCCGATCAAATAGTAGTCAACATACTCTCAAAGTACCGCAAATCTATCTAACTATGAGTACTGGGCAGCTTGCAAACTCTGAAACTTTTCTGCTAACACTACCTAAGGACTTTATTTTACTTATGCCATGAAGTCCCTGACTTCCAATCACAATCAGGTCAGCTTTTCTCTTTTTTGCAATTCCTAGTATGTCAAGAGCGATATCCTCATTTGCCACTATATCGTACTGCGCAGCAACTCCTTCCTTTTCGCAATGTTTTATCTGTGCAGAGAGCATCTTTTTTGCCTCGGCCCTTGCGGATTTTAGCAGCCTCTGTCTTAATTCGCCCTTTGATGCACTACGTAAAAGCCCCATTAGGGCTCCAGGGGGTACCACGTTTCCAGCAGTTATAACAGTACACAAATAGATCGTTCCACCTCCATTTCTGGCAATCTTGACGGCTTCATTTAGTGCGCTTTTTGAGAATTTGGAGCCATCATAGGGAACTAGAATTCTTTGGTAGTTCATATGCTTATTTTACTATCATGACTGGAATCTGGGATTTGTGTAGTATTGCGTTTGAAACGCTTCCAAGGAATACCTCTGCTATCCTTCCCTTACCTCTTGCGCCAATAACTATAAGATCAAACTTTTTGGATTTGGCCGTGTTAATTACTTGATCTACTGGATTCCCATAAACTATCATGTACTTGAATAGTATGCCTTTTTTTGCTGCTTTCAGTTTTGCCTTTTCCATAAACTTGCCAGCCTCTTTTTTTTGGTAAATCTTGTATGGAACGACGGATGGCATAAACTCTGCAGGCAGAAACGATATCGCATTTATTCCTAGAATTGTAGCCTGACACGTACGTGCAATTTCTATTGCCTGTGCAAGTGCCTTGAAGGAGGTTGCAGAGCCGTCCATCGGCACAAGAATTTTTTTAATTCTGGTTTGTATCAACAAGTTCCGTCCTCGTTGATTTTATTTAAACATACTATGTACTATCACCAATGGTAATCTGCAATTTTCATTATTGATAATCATGATCAGTGTTTAACTGTCATGAAAACACATTAGAAATGTACGAGAAGAAATTCTCGTGCGTGTGGACGGGAATGCGGGGTGATAACCTCAAAAGTGTACTTCGGTATGCCTTTTTTGCATTCTCGTCTTTTCTTGTTAGTAATCTACACAATGATTAAATCCGCTTCATCGCATTTTGTAGTATGGTATCTGGTTTCTCCAAGATCCTTGTATGCTGTGACGGCTCCAAATATTCAGAAGCAGCGCTCAGACGTGCCTGCGATCTTGCAAAAAAATATTCTTCACAAATAACATTAATCCACGTGGTGGAAAGAACAAAAAAATCGGATCTTTTGGCGGGAGGAGAATACACGAAAATCTTGCGCAAATATGCAAAATCCTCACTCGAAAGGGCGCAAAAGATAGCAAGAGAATGTGGCATTGAGCCAAAATTAGTCACAAAAGAGGGCAATATAGCAAGCGAGGTAATAAAATTCTCCAAATCGGATGGAACGGATCTGATAGTGGTTGGAAGCAAGGGGCTTGGCGCTGTACTACAATTCCTTCTAGGCTCGGTATCATCAAAAATAGCAAACCATTCTCTATGTTCCGTTTTAATAATAAAATAAAACCAAGACTGATAATCATATT
Source organism: Candidatus Nitrosotenuis uzonensis (assembly GCF_000723185.1). Classification (NCBI taxonomy): domain Archaea; kingdom Thermoproteati; phylum Nitrososphaerota; genus Candidatus Nitrosotenuis; species Candidatus Nitrosotenuis uzonensis. The sequence goes on along the minus strand of NZ_CBTY010000009.1, from coordinate 434,025 downwards.
TTATTCTTAATACAATTGGATTTGGGCAACTAAGCATGGTTCTAATCCCAGAGAAGATAAAGCAGCTGATCCGGAAAGAAAAGGCATTCGTAGTGGGGACTGCTGACAAGATGGGAATGCCGAATGTATCTCCAAGAACAACCTTCTTTTTGGCACCTGATGGTACTATATACTGGCTTGAGCTTTTCAAACATAAAACATATCGGAACTTTCAAACAAATCCATGGTGTAGTATTACAGTGTTTGACAAAAAAAGACTTGGAGGTTACCAAATAAAAGGAAAGGTGCAAGTTGTAATCGACAAAAAAACAAGAGCTGACATAACTGCTAGAATAATCGACAGGCTCACAAGAGAGCACAGACAACGCATACTCAAAGAAAATAAAAATCCACACCTAGTCAAGTTTGTACCGAAAATATTCTATTCCTTGAATCCAAATGAACTTTCAGATTCTCCACTGGGACTTGAGGCCACAGAAGAATCTCTTAATGCGGCAAACATGCAGTGGTAAAGATATGAGCATGCACAACAGAGCCGTATGTGTCTTTTGTGCAAATCCAAGACCTATATATGCTGCAAAAGTTCAGTGGTTAAAGCATCTTGCATCGCACAGGGAAGCAATGATAGCATACGTTGTAGATAATTTTGAAAAATGCCCGCTTGGTGCTTATCCAAGACACATCAGGGACAAAACAGAATACGCCGGACATATAAGATGGGCTCACACAAAAAAAGAGCTTATTGAGTGGGCATACCGTAATCTAATCGAGAGCCAGATGGCAACATATCCTTGATCATCTGAGTCTTTTGTATATTGTCTTGTATTCCTCTGCAAGTGAGTAGGCAAGATTCTGCAAGTGAGTAAACTCGATCATGCTTGTTCTGCCATGTGCAATCTGCCTTAGCAGCGTCATGCACTGGTGAATCTTGTTGTGGCTTTCCTCTGTCGTATCATTGGGGCCCTCAACCGATGTCATTGTGTGAAAACAGACAGTAAAATCAAGACAGAATTTCAGAATTATGTGCTCCCAGTTCTTTGCAGTTGTGGGTATGCCCATGCCTGCAGCAAGCTCTTTGAATTCATTGCTTCTGGTTTCCAACAAAAGATTGAGGGATTCCGTTGCCTTTTTTGGCTCAAACCCGTCAAGATTTTCAAGAATGCCCATGCCAAATTTGAATCAGAAATTACGATATTTAACAGATTACCCCGAATGTCATGTCTGATTTTACTATTCATGATAATCATGTCTTGATCTTTTAAACTGGAGATGCTCACATTCAACCAATGGCCCCGCCACTAGTTAATGAAATCATGAAAAAGAACGTAATCTCAATTGACTCGTCTATGACTGTCCAGGATGCCGCCAAAATGATGGATGATGCTTCGATTGGTGCCATTGTTGTACTTGAAAAAGGCATTGCCGTAGGTATAATCACTGAACGTGATATTGTAAGGAGAATTGTTTCTAAAGGAAAACCACTTTCGACTAACGTAAAAGAAGTAATGTCATCACCGCTCATAGTAATAAACCCAGATGATTCTGTATGGGAACTTGCACAACTTATGAAGGCAAGAAAAATTCACCGAGTTCCTGCAGTAAAGGACAACAGGTTAGTAGGAATTGTCACTACCTCAGATGTTGTAAGGCTGTGCAGTGTGGGCTCTGATTCTGAGATGACCAAAATAACAGAGCAGATTCTACTACGAATGAAACCAAACTAAATGCTTGCAGTTCCGTCTATTTTACCGTGTTCGAATCTGTCCCATGGATAAACGAGGTATTCGTTGCCTTTTGTTAACTTTGCATATATGAGTTGCTTTGGATGATTTTTTCCAGTCCTTGCATAAAGTGTCGCATACACTAAATGTTCAGGATCATCTGCTCTGTCTATCATTCTTCTGAATGTCTCTCCCGTGTCGTAAATATCATCAACAAACAGCGAGTCTGATTGGATTGCCTCTGGGTCGACAACAATCCGCCTGATATCGAGCCTGTCTGCTACTAATCTTGCAGGAACTAGTCCGCCTCTGCTGACCGTTGAAATACTAGTAAATTTACCTTTGTACTTGAATAGCTTATCCACAAGCAAGTCAACACATTTTTCTATCTCATCCCAATTTTTGTAATCGTATTGCATTTCCACGATAACACACCTTAAAGCTACTTGTTATTTTAGATAGCTGAAACTCAAGACTGAGAATTTGACTGTTATTTATGTAGGATTTTTCACCCCTTTCAGTATGGGCACGATCAAAAGAATACTGGTTCCGATCGATGGTTCTGATAATTCGTTTCGTGCTCTAGATACCGCAATAATACTTGCAAAGGGTCTTGACGCAAAAATCATAGGCTTTTACGCAGTGAACGTGCTTCCAATAACTGAGGCACAAATATGTGATCCACTCACATTTCAGATGGAAGAAAGAAAATACGCGCTCAGCATGCTTGGTAAAGCAAAATCCGACTGTCAAAAAGAAGGAGTGGATTTTGCAGAAATTGTAGAGTTTGGCTCGCCAGCAGATGTTATTTTACGCTTTATCAAAAGTAAAAATAACAAAATTGACCTTGTCGTGATGGGTTCTCGCGGCAGAACTGCTGCAAGGGAGTTCTTCTTTGGAAGTGTTTCCAACTATATACTCCACAAGTCTCCAGTTCCAGTTTTAATAGTAAAGTAAGTACGAAAATCAGACTTGAGAACCAAAACACAATTGATTTAAGATAATTAATACTAGAGTAATTATGAGATTGAAGAATAAGATAGCCGTCATAACTGGCGCTTCAAGTGACATAGGTGCAGATATGTCAAAAAAATTCGTTGATGAAGGTGCCACAGTTGTTATGATGGGACGCAACATCGCATCCTTGGAAAAGGCCCGCTCTGCATTAAAAAACAAGGAATCCGCAGTTTCCATGACATGCGATATTACTGATAACTCACAGACGCTGAGCGTGATAGAGCAGGTAGTTGACAAATACGGAAGAATAGATATTCTGATAAATAATGCGGCAAAAATCAACGATGCAATTCACTTTCATGAAATGAAGGACTCTGATATAGCAGATCTTGTCAATACAAATATTGTCGGTACATTTAACGTCACAAAAGCTGTCATACCAAAAATGCTGGATAACAAGAGCGGTTGCATTATAAATATAGGCTCTATATCAAGCGAGCGAGCAATACCAAAAGTACATCTTGCAGTGTATTCAGCTACGAAGGCGGCACTTTCTATGTTCACCAAATCAATAGCAGTAGAATACGCAAGAAAAAACATACGCTGTAACTGTCTTAACCTTGGAATAATCAACGCAGGCATGATAAAACCTTACCTTGAAGACCAGCAGGCACGCAAAGTACTAGAAGAAAGACAACCTCTTCACAAAATAGGTGAGCCTGCGGATGTCTCAAACGCAGCAGTTTTTCTTGCATCCGATGAAGCAAAATGGATTACGGGCACAATACTGAACATTGATGGCGGAAAATCGGCTTCAGAAGGGTAGCCGCCCATCTTTATCTTAATAACATACTCGTAATTTCCAACTCTGGATTTTTGCACCCAAATTATATCTTCATGTGACGAATATTTTCCGTTGCATCTTGTCAAAATGCTTGTTTTTGCAACCGCAATGCTGATTCTTGCGGCTCATTCTAACGCTGTAGCTGAGCGTGTACCAGAGTGGGTAAAAAATACTGCAATGTGGTATGCTGAGGGCAAGATATCTGAAACGGAGTTTCTGAATGCAATAAAATTTCTTTTAGATAACAAAATCATAGTATTGGAGGAACAAGCAACCAAGAAAAAGACATCAGTTGCAAATATCGTCATACCAAATGGAAATTCCAAGGTAGGAAATGTCGGGTTTTACATGCCACTGAACCTTGAGATAGAAAGAGGAACAACTGTAGTCTGGATAAACGACGATAACATAGAGCATACGATAGTAAGCCAGGATGACAAAGGTAATGTAATACCACTGTTTAATAGCAAAGCGTTAAAGACAGGCGAGAGATTCACGCACAAGTTTGATCAAGGTGGAGTATACCATTACTTTTGTACAATACACCCATGGCGAGTTGGAATGGTCACAGTATCATAAGGCTTAACGTTTTGCAATAGCATTTACTATGTCGGATTTTGTTATGATTCCCACAAGCTTGGACTTGCTTACTACTGGAAGCCCGCTTATGCCATTTCTTATCATCAACAAGGCGGCAACGGAGACGTCTTCTGAGGCACCAACAGTGATCGGATTTGCAGTCATTATGTCCTCTGCTCTGAATGACAAAATATAGGAAAGCTGGTTCATCCTAAATTCATCCGGCTTTGGATTGAGCCTGTATTCTTCAACCTCTTTAGGATCGGCAAACTGCCTTATCCATCTGGGCATCTTTGCAGGCAGAAAATCTCTGTTTGTTATAATGCCTACAGGCCGTTTGTTCCTTTCCACAACTATTCGTGAGATTTTGTGTTTTACAAGAAGGCTTTCTACTAGTAAAAGCGAATCTGCAGGCATAACGGTGATCACATGGGGGGTCATAATCTCGGAAACGGACAAAGAACTTGTAGCACGTGTCAAGAATATGGAGACTAGGTCTGTCTTTGTCACAATGCCTGCAAGCTTGCCATCATCATTTAAAACCAAAATCGAACTGATCTTATTGCCGCTCATAAGCTTTGCACAATCATAAACGGTGTCAGATCTTTTTACAGTTATCAGGTTTTTTGACATAAAATCTCTTACTAGGATCTTCTCAATTGATCTGCCTCCATACTCGTATATTGTTCTAACAAAGTCTTTTTCTGTGATCATGCCTACCGGTCTTCCATTAGAATCAACGACGGGCAGTCTGCTCAGCTTGTGCCTTAGCAAAACATCTCTTGCCTCAAGCAATGTAGAATTCTGTTGCACTGTGATCGAATTCCTCAGTATTTGATCAAGACTGGAATTTTTTAACTTCATTGCCTTCATTATATCGGCAAAACCTAGATAGAATAACATTTTGTCTGAATATCAGTATTGGAAATTGTATTACTTGTTTAATTTATTAATAATATGATCGTAGTTCAACAATGAGTCTTGATGTAATTCACGAACATATGCACAAGATAATGAGAGAAAAAATCAACTCCATCGTGAGCAAGGCTACTGTAATAGAGCCCACAATGAAGGTCTCTCAAGTAATTTCTAATATGGCCGGTTCCAATACGTTTGATGCCTTTTGTAGGAAAAACAACGCAACATTTAACGTAAACATTCGCGATCTTCTACAAAGTAAAGACATAACGCGCATGAGCGTAGAGCCGTTTTTCAACACAGTTTCAAGCCTATCTGAAAATAGCACCGTTGAAGAGGCCGTACGCATTATTACACATAACCGAATAAGATCTGCTCCTGTGGTAAAAGGCGATCAGGTGGTAGGAATAGTGGAATCAAAGAGCATCTTAAAACTGATCTCTGAGCTTGACAATAAATGGATAAAGGCAAACCAGTTCTTCACACCAAATCCAATAGTGATTGACAAGCAGACCCCGCTTAGCACTGCAAGGAGAATAATGACTGACAAGAGAATTGATCACTTGCCGGTGGTCAACAATAACGAAGTCTCTCAAGTACTGACGTCATACCATCTACTCAAGACAATTCTTCCACGGGAGCGCGTTGGCAAAAAAGACATTGGAGCAAAGAAGATACGAAACTTGGAATCCTCCGTTGGGAATCTTGGGACAAACAGGATGGCAAGTTGCTCACCACTTGATGACCTAAGTACAGTTCTTAGTACAATGCTCCACGCAAATACCACGTTCTGCCTTGTGACACTGCGTTCTGGCCTGCAGGGTATAATCACTTACAGGGATATTCTAAATTTGCTTGTCACAAAACAAAAGAGCGCCGTTCCATTGTTTGTGGTGGGAATGCCAGCAGAGGACAACTCTGATATAATCACTCGCAAATTCACAAAAACACTTGACAGATTAGCCAAAGTATATCCGGACATTCTGGAGGCAAGAGTATATGTGAAAAAATTACATGGCACTGGTAGCAGATACAACTATGAGGTCTCAACACTCATAGCAACCCCGACCAAGAGAGACAGCTTTTCTACTACCAATTATGATTTATCAAAAGCATTTGATGAGTTATCATCAATAATACTAAGAAAGCTCTCCAAGCGTGCAAAACGTCGCTACAAAATCAGCATAAGAAAGATGGTGTGAACAGATAACGGTATCACATTGACACAAAAAAAATCAAACAAAGCAAAGGCCAAATCCGAAAGAATACTGCTGCTTGGATTTCCAGGAAACGGTCTTATCGGCACGTTCACCATTTCCTACATTATATCGCATCTTCAGATGCAACTGGTAGGGGAAATCAACCATCCTGAAATGCCTCCTACCGTATTTGTGGAAAACGGTGAGATAATAGGGCCAATTAGGATCTATAAAAAAGGCGACCTTTACGCCATAATCGCAGACGTGCCTATCCATCCTGACATTGCATACGAGTTTGTACATTCACTTGCAGAATTCTGTAAGCGTGAGAAAATAAGCAAGGTGATAGTTCCAAGCGGTGTTGACACTGAAAGCGTAGACAAAAAAGACATCAAAACATACGGCCTTGCAACAGATGAATCGCTAGAAAAACTATTGTATGATAACTCCATCCCGAAATTTCTTGCAGGGTCTATTATTGGAACCGATGCTGCAGTAATAAGCACATTCAGAAATTCCAGAATTCCTTTGCTTATGCTTTATACTTCGTGCCATCCATATTTTCCAGACCCGCAAGCATCAGTGCATGCAATTACCTCCCTTGCTAATGTGATAAACATCCAGGTAGATACAACCGACATCCAAAAGCGAGTAGATTATTTGCGAATTCAACACCGCAATCTCATGCAGGAAACACTCGAAGCGCTATACCAACAAGAAAAGCCGGCTCCTTCAAACGTGCCTCCAATATACCGGTGATGATATTGAAAATTAATTGGATTGATGATGATTTTCTGCATTTGCCTATTTTGCAATTCGGTGACGACCTTGAACAAAAAATATTGAGTCCTCTATCATACATTAGAGAACATGAATCAAAATGGGTCCTAGAATTTGATCTCCCATTAGTTGAAAAAAAAGACATAGCAGTAAGCATTGATTCCAACGAGACGCTGGTGGTAGAAGCAAAACTAAAGGAAGTATATACTGATTCCAAGGGAGGACGACAATATCAGTTTGAATATTTCAAAAAAAGCCTACCAATCCCAAAAAATGTAGATGTGGAAGAGATCTCTGCACGGTTCTCTGATGGAAGATTGACAATAACCATGCCAAAATCATTCCAAGGAAATCCAATTAATATAGAATGATTATTTGAACATCTCGTCTACTTTGGCCCTGTATTGACTAACAAGATTTCCAAACTCTGCAAGATCTTGCTCAGATGGAGATTGTATCCGCATCGCATACTGACTCAAAAATACGTAAAATGCATTACTTACTATCAGATTAAAACAGGAATCAGACAAATTAGTGTTGGGAAATGCATTCTTGACGAATGGCAAATACGACTTTGCCTGACCGATAAGAAGGTCCATATGATTTTTCATAAAATCGTAAATCTCTTTTTGCATTCTAACCGTGATTGCAGCCTAAAAATAAATAAAATATTGTAAATTATCAGATCTGATTTTCAGACAAATTCCAAATTTGAGAATCTTCATTATCTTATTTAATAATATTTTACAATACAGCGCAATGACAAAAAATAACTCACAAAAACAGACTGAACTTGTCCCTGTATGGCCAATCAACTGGACAAGCCTTGATAGAGCATTCGACAACTTTAGAAGAGAATTTGAAAGATCACTTAGCGCATTTCCTACAATTCAAACAATGCTTCCAAGACCCGCTTCAATGACCTGTGATATCGCAGATGAAGGTGACAGATACGTCATAAAGCTTGACGTTCCTGGCGTAAAAAAGAACGAGATTAAACTCAACGCCTCTGATAATTCACTTGAAGTATCAGCACAACACAAAGAAGAGGAGGAAGAAAAAAAGAAAAACTATGTCAGAAAAGAAAGAAGTGAAATTTCATACTATAGAACAATACCTCTACCTGAAAAGATATTATCATCCAAAGCACAAGCGAAACTTGTAGATGGAGTTCTTAACATAACAGTACCAAAGGCAGTTCCAACACCAAAGCCGAAAAGCTCTCCAGTACAAGTCCAGTAATATTTTTATTTTTTTAGTAATCATGCTCGGAAAAATCAGAACCTAGCGGTATGGAGGCAATCACTGTTTTTTCCGTTGTCTGACATTTGAGATTCTGTTCGGGCAAAAATTCTCTAAATATTTCCTTTAGTAATTGTTCTGTAAAAAATGACCATTTTATGCCAAGTTCGTGTTGTATGATAAAATGGTGCACTGCTCCTTCAATCCTGTGGTCTGACTTCATTCCTGATGCACGCATATAATCCTCCAATGTCTCGATACATCTTTTCAGATCATACTTGCCCTTCATGAAAAGGACAGATTCTTTGATTATTGGTTTTATCACATCGACGATATCGTTGATGTCTTCGCCTTCAAGATCAATTCCTAATGATTCCATTATTTTCTTCGGGATGGGAATCATGCCTATTTTATCCGAAAACCTGTCCCAGCTCAGGTATCTTTCCAAAATCTGTCTGACTAGTACGTTCTGTGAAATGCTCTTCTGCATTGCTTCCGTTTCTAATTCCTCTACAACTTTAGCAGGAAGCCTGTAAGTTATACTTCGTGTGGTCTCTTTTTTTGGCGCATGAGGCTTTCGCTTGGGAATATTGCTTTCCAATTAACTGGAGGAATCTTTTATCGTATTTTAACAGTTATGGATAGGTACGATATATCTCAAGAACCTTGCCGTGTGGTATGACGTTACTGTATGCTCTAACAACATCGAACTTGGATACAACGCCTGTAAGTTTGGAATCCTTCATGACAACCACTGGAATTCCGCTAACTTTGTTTTTTATCATAAGCGCTGCTGCATTAGCAAGATCCTCGTCCTGCTCTACTGTAAGAATTTCGCTCTCAATCCACTCACTTACCGTTCTGGCATCTGCCCGTTCTGCAGGCAGAAGATATCTACGAGATTTAGTGTTTTCCTTAAAGTATTCGCTATGCCTCAAAAATGTATTTGTGGTAATGACTCCTTTGACAATGCCCTTATTGTCTGTGACAACTAACCTTGATACGTCATTTTTGTTAATGAGCTCAAGGGCATACTGCAACGAATCTGTCTCTCTGCATGTGACAACCTTGTCTGTCATGTAGTCCTTTACTTTGTATTTTCCAGAATATGTGGACGCAAAGGCTGCAGTAATGTCTGTCTGTGTAGTTATCCCAGCGAGCCTACCCTCATCATCCACCACTATAATCGAGCCCACCTTGAATGTTATCATACGCGTTGCACATTGCTCAAAGTGGTCTGTCTGATTTGCTTGTATTGTGATTAGGTTTTTTTTCATTATTTCCTTAAGCGTAATCTCATCGAGAGCGCGCTTTGTAGTATCTTTTTCAAGAAACCTGCTGATGTCCCGTTCTGTCACAATGCCTATCGGTTTGGTGTCCTTGACAATCGCCACTCTCTTGATAAAGTTGGTTTTCATCGTGTTTAGCGCATCATGGACCGTGTTATGCATTGACAGTGTAAAAACCGGACTCGAAAACGGTTTGGGATCCATTACAAAAGCATCCCTGTCAAGTGATTTATCATACAATATTGATTCTCAATCATGATTACCAAAAACTGGAAATTAGTCCCTAACATGGTACGTTTGGGACTATCTCGACATCAATATCTGTGCCATTGAACTTTGAGATTATGGCTCTTATCTTGCTTTTGTATAGAAAATGTTTCTTCCCCTCAGTTGTTATTGCGCCTGATATGGCAAGCAATCTGTTATCGTACAAACTCTGCAGTCTCCTGTATACAGTACTGATCGGGATCTTGCACTCCGCACTGATCTCTATTGCAGATTTTGGCGCGTTCATGGTAGTTTCTATTATTGCACGACAATATTTGTCTGAGATTATCTCAAGTATGGCGTCTTTTCTATCATCGTCGATTTTTCTTCCAACAAGTTGAATTTGCATGACATCATATTCTCATTGTTTAATATATCAAGTAGGCACGCTTTGCATTGCAATGCAATCATACTGTTTATGTCAATTTTTCTGCCTAACTCGTCATGGTTCAAACACACAATCCCAAGTTCAACTGGGGCACAATATCTGAGAAAAATTCAGGACACACGGAAAATGAATGGGGTATGGCAAAAAACCCCAAATCCCAAAGAATCGTGGCATATACAGTCTCTTGGAACAAATAATCTATTTTACTACAAGCACTGGTATTGTTGCCTTGTGTAGGACATAGTTTGAAACGCTGCCAAAGAAGATCTCTTTGACGGCTCCTATGCCTCTTGCTCCAATCACTATGAGATCGAATCCTTTATCCTTGGCAAACTTTACTATCATGTGTCCTGGATCGCCAAACGTGATTTTTTTCTCAAACAGGATACCATTTTGCGCGCAATGCTTTTCCGCAAAATCCATAATATCCTGCGCATTCTGAAGTATCTGTTTTTCTGGATATTGAACTGATCTGGCAGATCTGAATGCAGGATGTGGTGGCCTCTGCAGAACACAAATACCTACTAGTTTTGCATGTGACTGTCTGGCAAGACCTATTGCAGTATCTAAGCCACGCATGGAATTCTTGGAGCCATCAAGCGGTACCAAAATATTCTTAAATTTTGTAGATATCATACGCACCGTACAGTTTCACTCTAATTAAATAGCGCGGAAAATTCTCAACTGTGAAACCAAGCATGACGCGCCAAAATTATTTAATTTTACTCCTCCTTTGCAGAACAGATTTTTAATATAGTCTGAGTCGTCACTATATTATGCGATATGTGCTCTTGTACTTGTTACTGTTAATTTCCGCATTTTCGTTTCCGACTGCATTTGCGCAGCACCATGGGGGAGAACAAGCCCCACCAATCAGCTTTGGAGACAAAAAAGTGACTGTGAGTGCTATTCTGAATCCTCCTGACTTTATACCAGGAAAGAATACAATGGCAAATCTGCAGATAAGATTCTTTGATAGCAATACTAACACAAACATAGAACACGTAACGTATAGAGTGCAAATATTCCGCGGAGAAAGTCTTCTGGCAAATCAGATGTTCTTTGATAAGGATGGTGAGCTCAACATAAGAGTCCAACCCGTGGGTGGTTGTCAAGAAAAAGATCTCTGGAGATGCACAACCTATGAGGGAGAAAAAGATCTTGTGGTACCAAACGCACTCACCTCGTCAGGAAACAGCCTCCCAATCATCAAGGGACCTGTATTTGATAAAAGCGGAACATACACTCTCAAAGTTGCAATCATAGGAGCTACAAATCCAAAAACACAAACAGCACAAGACATTAACTTTGAAACTAGCATCAACATCGCACAAGAACAGCAATTCTCATTTGCAGCAGGAGGCGGGAATACGCCAGTTACAGTGAAAGCATTTGGTGATAGTTTGACTGGATTGAAATTTGATGAGACTACAAAAGCAATTACTTTCACAATGCCATTTCATTGGGAACACGCAGAGCATGTCCAGCTAGTAAGAAACGATATAGAGATCCCAAAATCATTTTCGCCGTACAGCTCAGTTCACAGCTTTAAAGGAACAATAAACGGAATACCAATGTTTCCAAGCGGCATTCATTATGATATCTATTCCAAAAAAGATGTAAACGTGTTGCATTTTGCAGTTGGCAGCGAAGAGCTTAAAACGATGAGCAAAAAGCTTGGCTCATCTGACAAGCACACTATGACAGTAGTGATAATGCCAGATGAGAACGCAATAATATCATCAGACGTGGCATTTTCCAACGGATACAAAGCCAAAATCTCATACGATTCCAGGTATGGGGCAAACAAGGATGTGGCGTTCACTTTGGCATTTTTTGACTCTGGCGGTGAAATCGCAAAAGATATCCGGTATGCATTCAGCGTAATGGATTCATCAGGAGATGAATTCATACAGAATATTGGTAATAATCCGCAGTTATTAGGAATCACAGTTCCAAGCGGTGTTGACTCTAGGCTTATAACAATACCAGAACAAGGTAAATACACACTCCAACTAGTGCTTGTAGGAAGAGGCCTTGTCGACTTTAACCCGTTTTCTTCGGCTACAATGAAATTTGAAATTGGTAACATGGTGCAGCCCCCCACACAAATACAAATCCCAGTATGGATAAAAAACAACGCCAAGTGGTGGGCCGATGGAACAATCGGTGATGCCGACTTTGTATCCGGAATACAATTCCTAATAAAACAAGGAGTTATCAAGATACCTCCTACAACACCTGCAGGAGCTGGTACAAACCAGATCCCAGTATGGATAAAAAACAACGCCAAGTGGTGGGCCGACGGAACAATCGGTGATGCCGACTTTGTATCCGGAATACAATTCCTCGTAAGCCAGGGAATAATCAGAGTTTAACAAGTACTGTTTTTTGAAAAATACACACACTATGCTTTAAACAGAAAATTCTGCTCTGATAGCATGTCATCGCAAGATACTTGGGTTACATGCAAAAAATGTAACCAAAAAAGTGCACTTTCAGCGATGGATGTGACCTTGTATAGAGAAAATTGGTATCACATATCATGCTGGAAATCAACAGTTGGAAAATTCTAATTTTTATTATATTGCTTTTTGGCCTTCGGCGCCTGACTTTATATCTACAGCTCTGAGAACCGGGTAAACGAAGATCTTGCCGATTGTGGCATTTTCCTTGATTATCTTGATTGCATCTTGTTCCATACTTTCATCAACTATTACCTCAAGCACATATTTGTCAGAAAACTGTGGGATGAAAATTTCAGTTCCCTTTGATGCGTGGATTTCAGGACCTGGGTTCTTGCCCCTTCCGCGCTTTTTTGAGACTGTAAGGCCGCCTACGTTAATCTTCTTTAATCCCTCACTTACTGCCATTACTTCGTTCTTTGGCAGTATTACCTCAATTCGTATCAATATCCTCCCTCAATCGTACACGGTAAAAAATTTTGTCAAAACGCTCACTTGTGATATGTGATGATTATCAATTGATAATCAAGACTGCGATCTGAGGGCAGAATTATATACGATATCAATTTTTTTGCGATTGTGCCAATAGATACAGGTGATACAGCATGGATTCTCGTTGCTGGAAGTCTTGTATTGCTGATGATTCCAGCCTTGGGTCTTTTTGAGGCAGGTCTGCTCAGAAGAAAAAACACAGTCTCAATTTTCATGCAGATATTCTTTGGTCTGGCACTTCTTAGTGTAATGTGGTTTGTCTTTGGATTCAGTCTTGTGTTCGGGCCTGATGAGACGGGCGGCCTTGCAGGCAATCTTGATTACGTATTTCTAAAAAACGTGCCTTGGGACGATTCACTTCCATACGCCCCGACAATTCCTGGAGTTCTGTTTGCTAAATTCCAACTTATGTTTGCGTGTATTACACCACTACTTCTTACTGGAGTGATTGCCGAGAGGATGAAGTTTTCCGCATTCATACTGTTTATTGTTGCCTGGTCTATACTGATCTATTATCCGCTCACCCACTGGGTGTGGGGTGGCGGATGGCTAGGGGCCCTAGGCGTTTTTGATTTTGCAGGAGGCATAGTCATTCACACAAGTGTGGGAATGGGAGCGCTTGCAGCCGCTATGGTGCTTGGCAAAAGAAGAAACTACGGACCTGCAATCATGGTGCCTCACAGCATACCAATAGCAGTACTGGGTTCATCGCTTTTGTGGTTGGGTTGGTTCGGCTTTAACGCAGGAAGCGCCCTTGCATCAGGAGGAGTTGCAGGAAACACTGTGATTGTAACACACATGGCATCATCGGTTTCAGCTCTTATCTGGGTAGGACTCTCATGGATGCGAACAGGAAAACCAAGTGTTGTGGCAGCAATTAACGGGGCAATAGCTGGACTGGCAGGAATTACCCCAGCATCAGGATATGTCAGCGTTGAGCACTCTTTTATCATAGGAATTGCAATCGGTCTTGCATCATACTGCGGCGTCCTACTAATCAAGGACAGACTCAAAATCGATGACGCACTGGATGTAAGCTCAGTCCACGGAATCGCTGGAATTATAGGCGCACTTGCAATCGGAATTTTTGCATCATCTGCAATAAACCCGACAGGTCCGGACGGACTATTATTTGGTAACTACGAACAGATCGGCATCCAAGCAATAGGCGTGGGTGTTGCTGCAGCCCTAGGATTTGGAGGCACGTATGCAATAATGAAAGTACTGAACTTCCTTATTGGCGTTAGAGTATCAAAAGAAGTTGAAGACATCGGTCTTGACATAGGAGAGCACGCAGAGCAGGCTTATGCAGACGAGGAAGAATTCAAAATCGACGAAGATCTTCAAAAACACAGCAAATAACTTCAAAATCACTGGATAAAATCTGACCAAACTTTATCTTTTTGAGCGCACACAGATCATGATGGTAAAAATAACAGACGAGATAGTGCAACTAATAATCCGAGAGGGCAACGTAGTTCTTGTGGGGAGCGTTGACAGACTAGGAAACCCAAACATTTCTCCGCGGTATGTAATGGCAATTCTGGATGATGAAAAAATTGTCTTTGCGGATGCATTCATGAATAAAACATTTGCCAACATACGGTCTTGGCCCAAGGTTACAGTTGCAGTAGTGGACAAGGCAAACCGGGGCGGCTTTCAGCTAAAAGGTGATGTCGAGGAAGTAAGCGATCCTGATATAGTAGCTCAGGCTGCAAAAAAGCTAAAAGAGCTAGGATTCCCTGCAACCAATCCCATAGTGTGGGCCCTTGGCATAAAGGAAGTCTATTCAATAAAACCAAGCGAATCATCAAAAAACCCGTTGATGTCAGCCTATGGCTAGATTACCATCTGGAATCTCTTTTCCCTGTAATCCTTATCGAGTCTTCCTGTTATCGGAATCCGATTGCCGCAAAACCTACACGAATTGCTCTCATCAAGATTCCATTCTAGTATGTCAAAACTGTACCTTCGAACAACAATTTTGCCACATTCAGGGCAGTAGGTACTCTCATACTTGTGACCCGGAACGTTTCCAATGTATACATACTTGAGGCCCATTTTTTTTGCAACATCGTAATGGTTTTCCAGTGTCTTTACTGGGGTTGGCTCAAATTCCATCATCTTGTAGTCTGGATGGAATCTCAAAAAGTGCACCGGCATCTCGGGGCCAAAGTTATCATAAACGAACTTGCACATCTTTCTTGCATGGTCTAGATCATCTCCAACCTGTGGCACCACCAGATCCGTAATCTCAACGTGAATGTCTGTTTTTTTCAGCTCAAGCAGGGTCTCAAACACCGGCTCTGAGCTGGGAATGCCAACATATCTGCGAACAAATTTTTGCTCGCCATTTCCCTTAAAATCAACCGTTATGCAGTCAAGAAACTCCTTCATCATGTTTACCGATTCTGGGGTACAGTAACCGTTTGAAACAAAAATGTTGAACATGCCGTGATTTCTTGCCAAGACTCCACAATCTCTTGCAAACTCGATGAATATGGTGGGCTCGTTGTATGTGTACGCTATTCCATGACACTTGTTATCCAGTGCGGATCTGACAAGCTCCTCAGGAGAATAATCATCGCCTTCCACCTTCCTCCTCTGACTCAGATCGTAATTCTGGCAGTATTTGCACAGCCAATTGCATCCGGTAGTTCCAACTGAGAAGATCTTCGTCCCAGGCCTGTAGTGAATTACTGGCTTTTTCTCTATCGGATCTATGTGAGCCGCCGCGACCTTGCCGTACACAAAAAGCATCAGCTTACCATCCTTGTTTCCACGAATACCGCAAAGGCCTATCTGGTCCTTGCCAATCTCACAGTAGCGTGCACAGGCAAGGCATCTTACCTTGTCGTTTGGCAGCCTCTCATACAGTACGGCTTCCTTTTCCATCTGGCCTGATCTCTGCATGATGTCATATTAATGGGGAAATCAATTATCATCCCTGAAAATTATGACTTGGCCTAATCTAGCACAATATCTACTTCACAGTAATTGTCAGAGCAGATATTTGTGGAGACTACAAAGGCAACTCCCACCTTTAAAAAACAATTTGAGATTGTGGAACGCAAAGGAATAGGACATCCAGATACGATCTGTGATCTTGTCATGGACAAAGTCTCAATTGAGCTCTCAAAACTATACCTAAAAGAAACGGGAATAATACAGCACCACAATCTGGACAAGACGATGCTTGTTGCAGGACAAACAGAGAACAGGTTTGGAGGAGGCAGTGTACTAAAGCCGATGAAATTGATAATGGGGGACAGGGTAACCATACTATCAGACGATCACAGAGTTCCAATAGGCGACTTTATGATTACTACTGCCAAGTCCTGGTTTGAGAACAATCTTAGAAATGTCAACGAACATGTGGAGTTTGCCCTAGAGATTGGCCAGAGCTCAAAAGAACTTCGCTCAATATTTGAGGGCTCCAAAACAGTTGCCTCAAACGATACGTCTGCACTTGTGGGATATGCTCCTTTCACAAAAACAGAATCGGTGGTGCTTGAAACAGAGCGGTACATCAACTCTAAAAAGTTCAAGGATGAATTTCCCTTTGCAGGCGAGGATGTAAAAATAATGGGATTCAGGAACGGACAGTGGCTTGACCTTACAGTGGCTGTTGCCTTTGTCGACAGGTACGTGGACTCGGTTGATGATTATTTTGCAAAAAAACACCGAATACTTGAGGCAATAATTGAACATGCCAGTGAAAAGACGGATCTTAACATCCATGGAGCAATAAACTGTCTTGATGATAAGGGCAGGGGAATCGACGGAACATATCTGACGGTGCTTGGAACCTCTGCTGACAATGCCGATTCCGGTGAGGTGGGGCGCGGAAACAAGGCAAACCAGGTGATATCAATTAGTCGGCCTGCAGGAGCCGAGGCGATTGCGGGCAAAAACCCGGTATCGCACATAGGCAAAATCTACAACACGTTATCGTTCAAGCTAGCAAATGACATACAACAGCAAGTGCCAGATATCGAAGAGGTCTTTGTCTGGATGTATAATATAATAGGAAGACCGGTAAACGATCCCAAGGCAGTTGTGGTACAACCGCTTACAAAAAACAACTCCGAGCTGGACACATCAGAACAGGCCCAGATAAGAGAGATAATATCCTCAGGCCTTGAAAAAATGGACCAGTTCTGCAGAAAACTATTGTATGATGAAACCCCGATAGCCTAGTTATCCTTTCATCACGCCGATCGGAACCAGTCTTGCCACTTTTGTAGCTATTCCCAATCTGTGCGATATCTCTGCTACAATATCCACGTCTTTGTATACTTGGGGGGCCTCTTCTACTACATCGTATCTGGTAGTTGATCTGAGATGAATGCCCTTCTGCTGCAGATCCTCTACTACCTGCTTGTAGTTGTATGCCTTATGGGCCGCAGTCCTTGACATCAACCTTCCGGCTCCGTGGACGGTAGAGCCAAAAGTCAGCTCAAGTGAGCTTGACATTCCGAGCAGCACCCAGCTTGCAGAGCCCATTGATCCTGGGATGAATGTGGGCTGTCCTATTCTGCGATATTTTTCTGGAATTTCCGCACTGCCTGCAGGAAACGCACGTGTTGCGCCTTTTCGGTGCACCGTGACTTTTCTCTCACGGCCTTCAATCCTGTGGGTCTCCACCTTGGCAGAGTTGTGTGCAATATCGTATACTAGTTTCATGTCAAGATCAGATTCTGACTTACCGAAAACCAGCTCAAACGACCTTCTTGTCCAGTGGGTGATAGCTTGTCTGTTGCACCACGAGTAATTCATGGCTGCCCTCATGGCCTTCTTATACGACTCGCCTTCCTCGGAGAGGTTGGGCACGCATGCAAGCTGCCTATCCGGCAGCTCGATTCCATATTTTTGGTGGCTATGCTCACAGACTACCAGATAGTCCTTGCAAATCTGGTGCCCGAAACCTCTTGAACCGCAGTGTATCAAAATGGTCACTAGCCCTTCCTCAAGGCCCATTAACTTGGCTGCTTCCAAGTCATATATCTTGTCCACCTTTTGTATTTCCAAAAAATGGTTTCCGGATCCGATGCTTCCAAGCTGTGGCATGGCTCTTCTGCGCGCAACATCTGAGACGGCATGAGGATCCGCGCCTTCCATATGTCCACCTTCCTCGCACATCCGGATATCGTCTTTTGTAGCGTAATTGTGATCAGCAAGCCAGGGAACCCCACGTACAAGTACTTCGTCAAGCTCGGAGCTTGAAAGGTCAATGCATCCCTCCTTCTTGCTCATTCCGGCAGGGATTGTGGCAAAAAGCTCGGCCACCAGTGCCTCAAGCCTCGGTCTTACTTGCGCTTCTGTGAGATTTGTTCGAACAAGCCTCACACCACAGTTAATATCGTAGCCTACGCTTCCTGGGCTGATTATCCCCTCATAGTAATCCATGGCGGCAACTCCTCCAACGGGGAATCCGTATCCCTGATGGCCGTCTGGCAAAACCACGACGTTTTTCTGGACTCCTGGCAGCATTGCGACGTTGACAGCCTGCTCTATGGTCCTATCATTGATCATTTTTTTTAGCAGGTCGTCATTTGCAAAAACCCTCACAGGCACGTTCATGCCGATTGCTGCATCAGTCTCAATTCTGTACTCCAGACTGCTGATTTTTTTGATATGTTCAAGCATGGGAAACCGCACTAGATGATCTGACTTGTCTCACTCATGGGTCTTGACATGACCTCGATCCGCGCAAAAGACAACCAGGACAGCAGCATCACCGACAGAGTCCTGTCCATGAGCTGCTTTGGCAAGCCTGCGTTTGGCGTCTTTTTTTGTTATTGCTAAAATCTTGCATGATTGTAGATTTTCTTCATATGGAGCTCGTACTGCGGTGCTGGATATTCTTTGTACAATATTGGCTGAAATCGACCTGGCTTCAAATTGCCTGACAGAATGCCTTGTGGAAATTATCTCAAAAAACGACATGATGACAATTGAGACAAAGTGCACTTTAACTGAATCATGATTATCATGTGTGGAAATGAACGTAAAGACTTTGAATTTTAGACCGATTTTGTATCTGTTGTTTACGGTAATTGGCGGCTCGCAATCAAAAGAATTGGCACGAAAAATTGCATCGAAACTGGACTGCAAATACGTTGATTCCCAGATAACCATATTTCCTGACGGCGAAAGCAAGATCACACTCCCAGAAACACCCACGGGAACCGTAGTCGTGGTACAAACCACATATCCTCATGCTGACACCAACATGATACGGACTTTGGCTCTTATCGCAAAGGCAAAAAAGACAGCTTCACGTGTCATAGCGGTAATACCATATCTTTGCTATATGCGGCAGGACATGGAGTTCCTTTCAGGCGAGATAGTCACAAGCAAAATGGTGGCAAAACTGCTTGGGGCTACAGGTGCGGCAAAAATTATCACAGTCGATATACACAGCAACCTTGCAGTAAACTATTTTGATGTACCGCTGGTGAATACAAGCGCCGTCCCAAAGATGGCAGGTTATTTTAGAAAATTAGATCTGAAAAGCCCAATGATAATATCACCGGATCTATTCTGGTCTAAAAAAGCAAAACAATTTGCTGAAATACTTGGCGCTGAGCAAATAGCATTAAACAAACAAAGGGACAGAAAAACGGGCAAGCTGAAAATATTGCATCAGAAAAATCTTGATCTTTCAGGAAGAGATGTGGTTCTAATTGATGATATGATAAGTACAGGAAATAGCATGATTCTGGCAGCCCGGTACGCTAAATCCTGCTACTGCAGACGCATTTTTGCAGTGTGCACCCATCCATTACTAGTCGACAACGCAGAAAAGCGATTGATGGATGCTGACATTGACAAAATTATCAGCTCCAATACAATAGAGAACAAAACAAATCAAGTAGATGTGTCTGACATCATAGCGCAATCCATTGAATAGTGTAGATGTGTAGTGAATGCTAATTACGAGCCGCGGTGATTTCCAAGGGTGCAATGTATGCATATCTTGTAGTATCTGTTTGAGACCTCTCTTCTACAACCACACTCACATACGCATTTTTTTACTTGCATTAGTTCTGTATGGATACACGATTATTTCAAGATGATACATTTGATTGTGAATTCTGGTGTATTGATCTATAAACCGGTCTGATGATAATTTCTAACCCTTTTTAATTATTTAGAGAAAATCACGTTTGGTAAATGTGGAGTTTTTTATTAGTTCAGGATGAAGTTGAGAGCTATGAGAGACGATAAATTCTGTCATTGCGGCTCATGTGGACATGAGACTGTGGTCGAGTGCTATCAAAAAGAATGCAAATGTTGCCTGCCTGATCACCAAGGGGCGTTTGGCAAAAACAGATAATTGCTGTCTTTTTTCTACCTGTAAAATGCTGATTCTGACAAGCTAGAGAATATTTTTGCCACTTTCCTTTGTGGCAATATCGAACGCTTCTTCCACATTTGTAACAAATATCTTGCCATCCCCTGCCTTTCCGGTGCTGGCCGCGTTCATTATTGCAGTTACTACCATGTCTATCTTAGAGTCTTCCACCACGGTTACCACCGTAGCAATTCTGTTGTATGCTGCCTCAAATTTAGCAGTGCCCCTTGAGCCCCTGAGAATCGGTCTCTCTCCTGCCCCGATTCCTTTGGACATTGTTATCGTTACTCCGCCTACCTCGCTTATCTTTAACGCGTTTACTACACTACCAAGCTTGTCTTCCTGTATTATCGCCTCAATTCTTTTCATTATGTCAAAAAACAAAGTTCTGATTTAAAACACATTCAGATGATTATCAGAATTGACACTAGGCAGTTATGCAGTGCAAATTCAGCACATCGCTTAAGAATTTTGTCCTGCTTCTTATGGTTACCTCGCTTATTCCAGACGCTCTTGCAATTTCCCTTTGCGTCTTGCTTTCCTTGTTCATAATAGATGACAGGTAAAGCGAGGTAGCTGCCATAGCTATCGGGTTTTTGCCCTCCACAAGTCCCTTTTTCTTTGCGCTTGCAAGTATGGATAGCGCATCGCGTTGTGTCTTCTCTCCTATGCCAACTGAGCTTGCTATTCTGGAGACAAAATCCGCCGAATCGTACGAGGCAAGCCTAAGATCCAGCTTTTCTACCAAAATCCTAAGATGCTTTGAAACATCGTTTACTTTTACATTTGCCGCATTTGCTATGTCGTTGAGCGTTCTTGGCACGCCCGATTCCTTACACGAGACATAAAGTGCGGCAGATACCAACGCAGAAATGTTTCTTCCACGAGTCATCTTTTTTGCCAACGCCTTTCTGTAAAGATATGCCGTCTTTTCTATCACGGTATCAGGAATTGCCAGCTTTTCTTTTACCGTATTTAGCAAGACAAACGCAGTTTTTAAGCTCCTTTCAACAGACGATGACTTGCTACGTGAATCCCACATCCTCAGCCTCTCAAAGGTGTTTTTCATATCGTATGTAAGAGAATTTCCTGTCGCGTCCTTGTTTTTTGTACCTATGATGGTAGAAAGGCCCATATCGTCAAGCGCTAGAGTACTCTTACTACCCGACCTGCTCTTTTCCATATATTGCTCAAAGCCGCGTGTCTGGTATTCAGGACCAAAAGATTCTATTTTCTCTTCCAACACGGAACCGCATTTTGTACACAATACCTCGCCGGTATCAACATCTGTTACCACCACAGAATTGCCACAAGTTTTCTGGACACACTTCATACTATCTAAAAGCACTAGAATATTGTTTTTTCAAAATATAAGGAGAGCTTTGTGGGCAAATTACGTTCAAAAAAACAAAAACCACACAAAATATTCCAGCGGTGATATCTATTATCTTTCCAGAACGAAGCTCTTCTTGATCATGGGACTCTCCTTTATTGTATGAATCACCATGTCTGCCCTCTTTCCTACTCCTATCGGGTTTATCTCTTCTAGCAAATCGTGAGCCCTGTTTAACTTTCTTGATTTTTCAGCATAAACTGTGAAGAGTATGTCGTCCTTTGATACTTGGTCGCCAATCTTTTTATTAAATACTATTCCTGCACCCTTGTCCTTTGGCGCTCCTGCACTGCGTGCAATCTCGACTATGGCGTTGTTGTTAATCCAAATGACCTGTCCTTCCTTTCTTGCCTTAACTTTTAGCGTATGACTGCCAATCGGAAGGTCGTCTGGCATTATATTCTGGTTGCCTCCTTGCAGTCCGATCATTTGGCGCAGCTTTGCCTCGGCCCTGCCTGTTTTTAACATGTTTTTTGCAAGCTCATAGCCGTTCTTCCTTCCAGTTATCTCAAAGATTGTCCCTGCTATGTTGCAGGCCTTGTCAATTAAGTCAGGCACATTAGACTCGTTCATCAAAACCTCAAGTGCCTCCCTTGCCTCAAGTGCAGGACCTACTGTATATCCTATTGGCTGCTCCCCATAAGTCAAAACGCAATGAGTGTGTATTTTTAGCCTTTTTCCAAGCTCGATTATGTCCTTTGCAAGCTGGTCTGCCTCGCTTATGGTCTTTACCTTTGCACCCCTTCCAGTAGGTATGTCTACTACTAGGTGAGTTGCTCCTACGGCCTTCTTTTTGCTCATGATTGATGGCAAAAGAAGAGGGTCAATGTACAAAGAATATTCCGTCCTAACAAAAATATCATCCGCAGGCGCCAAGTCAAGTGCACCGCCCCACACAAGACAGCCGCCACACTTTTTCACTATCTTCTTCATTTCATTGTTTGAAATATTAACAGGCATGATAGTCTCCGCCCTGTCGGCAGTTCCTGCAGCAGATGTTATTGCCCTTGATGATGTCTTTGGGATTATCAGACCGGCGGCAGCAACTATTGGAACCACCAAAAGAGTGGTCTTATCACCTGGAACTCCTCCTACACTATGCTTGTCTACAACTCGCTTTCCAAGGTTAAGCCTGGCCCCTGTCTCGACCATCGACATGGACAGACTGGTTGCCTCATCAAGGTCCAACCCTCGTATATGCAATGCAGTAACAAACGAGGCAATCTCGTTTTCGCTGAGGTTGCCGTCCACCACACCCTTTACTATCTCGTAAATTTCCTTGTAGACAAGCTTTTTTCCTTCCAGCTTGTTTCGTATGAACTGGAGCGACTTTGGAAATGACGATATCTCTACATCTATGTAGTGAGGAACCTTGCCAAGCATCATTCGTATTTCCTCGCTTATGCCGACATGGCCTTTCCTGACCGACCTTGTTGCAACATTGACTATTGCGGTAATATCTTTTCTTGATCTGAGCAAAACCCTACCAGATGCAGATATTCCTAACTCGTCTGCGTCATACTTGTTTAGAAAAACAATCGGCCTGCCACCTGATTCGACTCCAAGTATTTCCGTCTTTAGGCGCATACCGTAATGATGGAATGTCTGGATTTTACACTTTTACCAATTATCAAACCTGATTTTTGACATTCTATATTTAATCGACGCAACGCAACAGATTATCTTATGGGAAAAATAAAGAAAATATTGGTGCCTCTTGACGGCTCGAAAAACTCACTGAAGGCACTTGATACAGCAATTTTCCTTGCAAAGGACTCTGATGCAGATATCACGGCACTACACATAATCAGATTCCCAATCCAGTTCAGCAACAAGATAAAAAAACAGCACAAAAAGCTAGCTGAAAAAATAATGACTTTGGCCTCAAGAACCGCAAAAAAATCAAAAGTCAGTCTAACTCCGATAATTCGTTTTGATGGGTATGTGGGAGATCAGATAGTAAAATATGCGCATCTTCACAAATTTGATCTCATTGTTATCGGCTCTCGTGGCCCAAATCCGATTGCAGAGATGTTCCTTGGGAGTGTTGCAAACTATGTACTCAACAAATCCAAGATACCAGTACTGTTGGTAAAATGAACATACGATCTGTTTTAATGACTTGGTATAACTGTCCGGACTGAGTAGATTGACGGAATGGGAAAACGTCGTAATTGAGTTGGTGGCCCTTGCCGGAATAATATTTGGAGCGGTCTACGTGGAGCACTGGAACTATCTGAGAATGCAAAAAAAGACGGACAAGGCAACAAGAAAAAAGATGCTGTTGTTGATAAAAGAAGACCTGATAAGGAAGATACGATTCATTGACGATTCCATTCAACACCATGACTACAAACCGTTTTTTACTAGTGTGTGGGATTCTGTAATACTGTCTGGAAAACAGACACTGCTTGAATTTGATCTGATACAAAACCTTGAGCATACCTATTCATCGATGAAATACTATAACACAGAACTACAGCAAAAAGGAACCGCTGGAAACGAGCAAACAATCAAGGAGCTGTTAGTAGAAATAAGGAAAACTGTGGATTCCTCACTAAAAATACTCTAGTTGTAAATCACCTGTGAACTGCCTCAAATTCTACTGCCTTCTGTCCTATCCTCTCAAACTCCATGGCGTATCGTGGGCTCCTTTTTCTCCATTCACCCTTCACAAGGGGTTGCAACATAGTCCACATCTCAGCTATATCGTCTCCGTGCCACTCTAATACTCGTCTTTCCAAATCCTGATCGTACTTTAGAATAAATCCAAGTTTGTCATAAGCTACTGCCACATATCTTGCAGCCTTCTCTAGCCTGTCATCAAGTGGAAATGCAACCTGAACACCACTGCGTATCCTCTTCATGGTGGCATCTGTCCTTAGCATCTCACGGTATTCCCTTATCGTGTCGTTGCGTACTATGTCGATAATTCCTGTCAGAGCACTTACCAAATCCTTCTGTATTCTCACCTTGCTTTCTTTTTTGAATTTGATTACTGCAATCCCGACTGCAGACAGCGAAACGAGAAGGGCCACCAAGGATACGTACTCTGTCTCCAATACAAGACTAGAGAGATGCCTTCATAAAATAACATCATACCAATTCCCAAGACTGAAAATCAAAAACTGATTTTATCTGCGTATGGTGCGTGCAGTATGTGTTGAAAATCGACGAAAAGCCCGATGCGGACTATGAGGTAGTCAAAATTGAAGAAATAGGACTTGTGGACCAGATGACAGGAATTATGATACTCAGATCACTTGAAGGAAAAGAATTCCACATAACTGCGTTCTCATCAGAAGTGGCTGGATATATTGCCGCATTCATGGAAGGAAAGCGTCAAGAGCTGCCGACCATATACAACATGTTAGAGCAAATATGCGAGGAAAGCGAGCTTGTACTTGTAAGCGTGAAAATATATGAAAGCGGAGGAATATTCCGAGCAAACCTGTATTTTTCTGGAAGAAAGGATGTTGTATTGAGAAACTATCGCGCATCTGATGCAATCGCGCTAGCAATATTTTACAGCGTGCCTATACTTGTAAGAAAAAGCCTACTAAGGGAGCCAGAGAAGAGAGACTCAAAAAACAACCACGCAAACAAAAAATAATTCTGTTTTATTCAACAGTAAACTATTTGGGAAATGGTAGTATGTTGATTTTCTTTTCTGAAAATCTTCAAGTCAGTTTAAATGATTTTTGCTACAACAGAATATGTGGAAAAAAACATAAGGTGTCCATACTGTGACTCGCAGTTTCAAAACAAAGAAGAGCTGTCAAAGCATATAGATAGAATACATGATGGTTCCGGACTGCTAGAAGGAGACACAAGAAGGTTCTGACATACACGATGAAACTGCATTTGATTCTCATGCTATTCTCAGTTGCGGCTCCGCTAGCGTATGCGCAAAGTACCTCACCGCACGATATTGCTGAGCTTATGATGCAAAAACAGATTCTGCAGACAGAAGGGGGGCAGTTTACCATATTCTACCGATTCTCAACACTTGAGGGAGCCATAGAGGGCGGAACTGAGGATCTTGATGCAAGGCTTATCCTGCTGGAAGTGGATCCTAGCAGAACTTCACTTGTCTTCCATATTGACAATGTAAAGCAGACGGACTTGATGTCAGTTAGGTTTCCATTCAATGTCCTGTCTGCAGAAGAAGAAAAATTCATAGTTCTTGCAGACGGCCAGCCTCGCGGCTACGAATTGTCTGTGCACAAAGAATCAACAAACATCATCTTCATTTTGCCTGAAAATACCGCCAAAGTGGAGATAATTGGAACAAGTGTTGTGCCTGAATTCAGCTCAGGTCTGTTAATTCTGGGGCTGGCCGTAACCATAACAATCATAGGATTAAGCGCCAGAACGGTTAGATTCTAGATTTGAACATCGTTATATGTTTAGTATGATCTTCTTACCTTATCAGAGACAGATATTCCGTGATTAGCAATCTTTAACTATATAAAATCCGCATTTACTGTACATTGAGTCACAAATCACAAATTCATATGTGCATTTCCAGATGCAGGACACTGCAGTAATCTAGTAGAAAATTGTCAGAACAGGGTGAACCAGTAAAATTCATACAAGCTCTAAAAGAAAAAGTCAGTCTTGTCATGTTTTACGAAGACATGGCATATTCTAGATCCCTAGAGTATCTTTTTCTGAGGCTAGGGCTTGAAAGAGGCCAGAAGACCATGTATCTTTTGCGCGATACGGCAAAAAACGTAGAAGACCATGCAATTCTTTTGGGCATCGATCCAAGCCTTGTACGATCCAAAATTCAAGTGTTTAACACAACAGCCCAAAAAAGAGAGCACATCATACAAGCGGTAGAAGCATTCATTGCCACACAAAAAAACACTCCAACAAGGATCATACTACAAAATAATGAATTCTCAACAGAACAACAAACTGATCTAATCAGAATAGAAAGCGCCCTATCCGAACTATATGCAAAAAACAACATATCCGTACTTGTAAGCTATGATGCAGAGCCTCTATCTGATGCCAGCTTTATGCAGCAGGTGATCAACATGCATGACCATGTGATATTTGCGCCCACCTTTGGCAAGGGGCTTGTGATAAAAACAAGATGAGTCTATTTTTTATCTTCGTCTGGTTTTTTGATTACAGAGTCTTTAGATTCAAGATCCGTTCTATCACGTACGTTTTGCTCTTTTGATAGCTCGTCCTGCCTTGTATCAAAGCTGCGCTCCTCTGAATATTCATTATCTGTAGTTTTTTCAAAATCCGTCTTTTCTACATCTTTTTCCAGATCACCAAACTTGGGTTGCTTTGGTTTGCCGGCGTACTGTTTTACTATCATTATGCCGATAATCACAGCTATTATTATGTAGTTAATTGGTGGTGCCAGAATTCTCGTCACGTATCCTACCTGGGGTATGACATATGCTACCTTTCCTATGTATTCCTCGTCTGTTATGGGATAGTCAGTGCCTGGAATTGAGACGGGATTTGCATCTCCTTTCGTCCTGATTGTCTTTGGATCTTCATCAAGTATTGCCACCACCCTGTGCACTATCACTCGGTCGTGCCCGTTTGGCCTGTTGAAGACTATAATGTCGCCTGTACCTATCTGGTCAAAAGGCACTTTGCCGTCAACAACAAGAACATCATATACTTCCAGTACTGGAATCATGCTTCCAGATGAGACAACATAGAATGGGTTCTGGGTGCCAAAAACCACCTGCAGTCCAATCCATATGGCTGCAACGCCAACTGCAACTATGACTATATCTTTAACGATACTCTTTGCTGTCTTGGACTTCATCTTACAATTTGGTTCCGCAGCTTTCGCAAAACTTTGATCCGGCCTTGTTCTCAAACCCGCATGAACATCTAAGTGACTGGCTTGAGGACTGGGTATTCTCTCCTAATAGTATTATCTCACCGATTTTCTTTATGCTGCTCCATGGTATGGTAGAGTCAGTGCCGTCATTTTTTGTTACTATGAGAACGACCTGGTGCAAGGGATCAACTCCTACCTGTTTTGCAACGCCCACGCGCTTTGCGTTAGAATCGTAAACTAGCATACCTACAATAGAGCTGACAGAATCTGTCTGAGCAGAGCTCTGCGCCGGTCTCGGAGTTTCCGTTTGAGCAATACTTGGGGCTTGCGGCATTTGCGTGGGTTGGGCTATAGCCGGTTTTGCAAGACCTACTGAGGCCTGCTCGTCCTGCTTTTGAAATTCCCTGTATTCTGCTATGGTCGAACCGCATGTGGTGCACACATACTGGCCTCTCTCAAGAAGAATCAGGTTCTGGGCTACCTCCTCATTTGGGGTCTCGTATTCTATCTTTGGTCCTCCCTCGTAATCTTTCTCACAAGTGTTACAATAATACTTTGAAATCTTTTCCTGGTCCAGCCTGCCGATCGGAGCAAGGAACAAATCAGGTCCTCCAAGATTTCCCTTTCTTTGCTGTTCGTCAGTTACTTGGGCCATGACATATCCGCCAGATCCTCGCAGCTTTTTCAGACGGAGCTCTGAGCTCATATCGTGCATCCCGTTAAAAGGTAATTTAAGTAGCTCTGTTTTACTTGTAAAAAACATCCTTAATCTATTTAGGGAGCTTTTGTAGGACGAATTCTATGGCACTAGCTCACGTATCTAATGCAAAAGACTGGCAAACTCAGGTAATCGACTCTCCAAAGCCCGTGTTCGTGGACTTTTGGGCAGAATGGTGCGGACCGTGCAGAATGGTCGGCCCAGTAGTTGAGGAGCTTGCAAAAGACTATGAAGGCAAGGTCAACTTTGTCAAGGTGAATGTGGATGAGGCAAACGAGCTGGCAGCAAAATACAACATCTTTTCAATCCCGACACTGATGCTGGTAAGCAAAGGCCAGGTAGTAGCGCAGCAAGTAGGCGCGGCATCAAAGGAATCCTACAAAAACATGATTGACAGAGCGCTGGCAAAAGCCTAAACTCTCTTTTTGATCCCAAAATAATTATATCTGAAAACTCTATCCTCGGCATGTCCTTAGGCGAGGTCGACACTCTTAACTTACTGGCAGAAAAGCTTGATAATTTATTCAAGGATTCGCAAAACTATTACGAGTCTTTCCTTGACGCAAACACTCTGTACAAACAGGGCAAGCTCTCCGACAAAGAGTTTTTTGAGAAGATGGGCGACTATATCGTAGCATATTCGGCACTAGAGTTTCTTGCAGTCAAAGTGATATTTGAAATGAAAAAGGCGCTTGACAAGATTGGCGCAGGAAACCTTGGTACCACCCAGTCACCGGGGCTCATGCCGGGGATGGGTTCTGGCATGATGGGCGGCATGCCCGGAATGGCAGGGCGCACGCAGGTAATGCCGATGCAGACGCCGGGGGCTCCACCATCTATTGTTTCTGCACGCGATGCATTCTCGGCACCTGGAACACTTCCGGCACCTGACCCTGCACTGATGCCAAGGTCGTCTTCAACCAAGTGCAAAAGCTGTGGCTCTGATCTTAGGGCTGGCGCAAAATTCTGCACAAAATGCGGAACAAAGGTCTAGACGTTTCCCAAGACATCTAATTTTGCTGGTATTCTCTTGATCAAAATCATGTTACATACATGGTGATTTTATTTGTACACATCGCTTCTGTGGGATATATCGTAAACTTTTACAGCGTTTGACTAGTAGAAAAACAAAATTCTATACTCTCCGATGCGTATTCGATAGTGATTTTTGTAACCTTTTAACTTTTTCAAATCTAGCCTGGTCGCAGGCCAATTGGATTCGAGTTCTCTTATTGTGTCTTTGATTCTTTTTCTTAGATCTGCAGAAAACGCTTGATTTTACTAGCTATTTCTTTTTTGATTATGCCTTTAACCGGCACGTCCTAATTCAACGCATTCAAAGGTACAAACTTCATATTTGCCTTCTTTTTCTTGAATTCAAAACTTTTTACTGCTTTGTCCTCATAAGAATCTGGTTTATCTTCTAGTATCGTATTGCTCTTTATTGTCTTCTGCAGTTCTGCAATTTTTGATTTTAATAGTCGTATCTGTTTATCTGTATTTTTCCTGTATGTGGAAAATTCCTTTATAATCTTATGAAGATCTTGATGTGAAATCGATCTAGTCGCTATTGATTATTGTATGCGCAATTGATTAAAAAAGATTAGTAACAGAACCGTAACAGATCATTCTAATCCTGCGTCGCACCGCATTCAGTGCAGAATCTGGCAGAGGACGAAATCTTGGAGCCGCACTCTGAGCAAAACTTGACGTCGCCGTCTACCTTGTTTACGCTGCCGTACATGCCGGTGTTTCTTACAGCACCTGTGGGCTCGTAATGGTCCTCATCTATTATCTCGACTGGCGCAAAGTCCTTTTCCTCAACGTATGCCATTATTCTGGGGATGGTGTTTGATTTGTCCTTCGGATCTGGAATCATGTCGGCAAGCCAGAATGAGAACCTCATCAGCGTAAGCTCTGGCGTTGAAAATGCAAGAGTGTGGGCAGACATATAGTCCTGCGCAGCCTTTTTGCCCTCAAAGACCTTCATGAGATGGCTTTGCTTTGAAGATGTATAATGTTTACTGGTTTGAGAGTGATTCTATTCTGCCCCTGTATTTTTCCTTGTAAAGACTCCTGCACGATGTGCAGCAAAAAAACCTCTCATAGTTTCCGAATTTGAGAACGGTGGGCTTTGCAGCAACGAGTCCATTACAGTAATCGCATGTCATCTTTACAAGCATGTCCTGGCTGAGCTTTATCTTGCGATTTTTTATCACATCTGTCCTTATGTTTTCAATCTTTTTTCCAGCTGACTTTTCAAGCTTACCCGTGTCTATTATTGGAAGAACTGCCTTTATCAGACCAATGTTAACTAGCCTCTCATACCTTGCCTTTACTGTGGGTGTGCTTACCTTTATCTCACGTGAGATCTGGCGGAACGATTTGCGCCCATCCTTGCTTAGAGATTCCAAGATCGCCTCATCAATGCTGTCAAGTCGAAACGGCATTGATTAAAATGCATACTACCGTGTATTAACTTTACAGTTGTAAAGCCCGCCATTCAAGTATCACGGTGTATAATATTATTTGATGTCTGTTGTAATTGCAAAAAAATCTGGAGTGGCAGCAGCGTTCGTACTGTTCTCGCTGATATTTCTCGGGCTGGTATTCTCACTTACAAATGATGTTGCCATTAGGGCAGGAACTGACCTGTCATATCCTTCTTGGCTTGTCATATCATATGTTGCAGGTCTATCCATGATAGTGCTGCCATGCACACTGCCGCTTGTATTCATCATAGTTCCGCTGTCGATGGGGCAAGGATATGCAAAAGGCCTTGCAATGTCGCTTCTCTTCGGGGCCGGCCTTGTTAGCACCATTAGTCTTTACGGGCTGGGAGTAGCATATGCAGGCAAGAGCGCCTCGCTTGACCAGATATCCACCGCAATGTTTGCAGTCGCTGGTATTGCAGGATTTGTATTCGGATTGTCCCAGCTTGGTCTCATACGTTTTAGGATGCCATCGTATTCAAGAACGCCAAAGTTCATACAGAATAGGGGCGATTACACAAAATCCTACTTTATGGGAGTGTTGCTTGGCAACGCCGGAGTCGGCTGCCCCAACCCGATGTTCTACTGGCTTCTCATATATGTGGCAGGAACCGGTAGCCTTGAGATAGGAGCTTCGCTTGGATTTGTTCATGGAATAGGACGGGCCGTCCCTCTTGTGCTATTTTCATTGCTTGCAATACTGGGAATAAACGCAACAAAGGGGCTTGCAGCAAACAGGATCAAAATAGAAAAGGCAACAGGATGGATGTTAATTGTAATAGGCGCATTTCTGATAATCAACGGCATTCCAGGAGGGCACGAATGGTATGAGAGTACAATAGTGCACATCGGATGGAATAACATCATATCCATGACTGGACTGCCCGCTGAATACCATGTGAGCCATCATGTGCACCAGAATGTGTTTGGTTTTAAGGTTCCGCAGGATGCCGTGCCGTTCTTGTTTGCAGCATTGCTTGCGTTTCCGATATTCTGGTATGTAATAAAAAGGAGATCTGATGTGGAGAAATGATGAAGGATCCCGTATGTGGCATGGAAGTTGACGAAAAGCACGATCATGCAGAACATGAAGGAAAAAAGTACTATTTCTGCTGCGCAAGCTGCAAGTGGGCCTTTGAGCGTGACCCAAAACAGTTTGCAAAATGAAAATCCAAATTCTGACAACACCGGGGTGCTCTGGCTGCAAAACCGTGGAAAAGTACCTTGACGAGCTTGGTCTGCACTATGATGTAATAGACGTCACGGAGAACCCCGAGTTTCTGCAAAAGTACCAGATATTTACGGCGCCTGGGATAATAATTGATGATAAGCTAGAATTTGCAGGCACACCTAGCAAAAAAAAGCTTCTCAGCATGCTAAAACTAGAATGACGCACATTTTCTGCGCGCATGTAATTGATAAGTAAAAGCATTAAGCATCCTGCATACCAAAAGAGTCGATTGAAGATCATACTGTTGTTATTTTTTCTCTCAATAGCTATAATCCCTGCATTTGGAGAATATGTGGAACCGTCGCAACAAGAACACCTGTTATACAACAGTATACGGCAAGAGTTTGAAAAGCTGGACGTGCCAAAAAGGGACGTAAGCGATGTCCTAAGATCGTTTGATGAACTCGTCAGAATATCAATTCCTTGTGATGCTGCAGACATTAACAACTTTATAAATGCCACAATCAGTACGAGGCTTGCAAAATTTGATACGGGACTTGCACACACGGAAGGGGCCGTAACAGGCGGAATATACATCTGGAAATGCGCCATTACATCATATGCAGGAAATATCACAATAGAGTGCCAAAACGAGCTGATGTTAAACCCGGAGGCAATAAAATCTTCTGCAGAAAAGGATCCGCGAATACAGCACGTGGAGGAGATGGTGGTATTTTACCATGAACTGTTGCACGGCCAGCTTATGATGGACGCAATAAAGTCATCGGATTTATGGAAAAACAGCACATGCAACAAAAAGCCTCAGGACAGGCTTGACTATTCCTATACGGACGCAAACCACCAAGTAATATCGCCTCTTCAAACAGAGTTTGCGCAAAAGCTGGTGGAAAAACATGGCGGTATTATGAGGGTGGAAAAGATAACTCCAGATGAGACCCTGTCTGGGAGTTTTACAAAAAAAGTGGGAAGTCTGTACGACTATCCAGAATATACCAGTGGCGGGATCAACATATCGGCAAGATCATACAATATCAGCACGTTGCAGATAACATCGGACAAGACAGACATCATAGTATCCGGAACGCTTGGCAATAAGACGCAGTCTGGCACGATATGGCTGTACGTATTTGGTAAGCAAACCTCTGCCGAGCCGGTGCTGCCTGCAGAACAGCCTGAAACGCCAAGCCCTTCGGGACAAGAAATACCGTCATGGGTGAAAAGGACCGCAGGCTGGTGGGCTGATAACACGATAGGCGAAAAAGACTTTGTGCTCGGCATAGAGTATCTGGTGCAGAACAAGATAATCTCAGTACCCTACACTGCAAAGAGTGCAAGCTCTGGCAGCATGCCATCGTGGATAAAGACAAACGCAGGCTGGTGGGCAAGCGGCATGATATCCGATTCTGAATTTGTTTTTGGAATACAGTATCTAATACAGCACGGAATAATCAAGGTAAAATCAGAATCAGAGGAGCCCGTGCCGCAAACGGCGACCGAGTATCCAATACAAAAGCAGACCTTCGTGCAGGTAAGCGCGGACGTGGTGGAGAGAAATTCTTACAAAAGTTCCCAGATCCAAATAACAGGCAAAGTTGAAAACTACAAGGCAGGAACGTCGGTGTTAATAGAGATTGTAAAGCCTGACGGCAAGTCATTCCAACTGAAAGGAATGGTTACTAACAAGGGCGTGTTCACCGTACCTCTGATAATAGATGGCAATTACCAGCCAGGAAAGTACATTATTCATGTAACATACAACGATCATGAAATAGGCTCAGACTCGTTAATGGTAAACTAGCCGTATTCTTGCATCCTCTCGGACAGCAGGGCAAGACAGATATCCCACGGGCTTATCGTCCTGTCTTTGAATATAGCATAAGGGTGCATCATACCAAACATTATGCTTGCAAGCTCGTTCACCTTCAGGTCTTTTGTGATTACTTTTGCGTATTCAAGACCAAAGCCGACAATGGGCAGATCCAAAAAGTTGTCCGTATTTCTCAGGTAGTTCAGGTCTGTAGCTATTTTTTCTATTATTATTCTGTCGCTGACAAACTGGTTTGTGTTCTCAAGCAACAACTTGCGCGTTCCGTGCTTTAGCATGAGTTTGATTACTTCGTTCACGGTTGCATCCATGGAAAAAGTCACGGTCTTTTTTTTCGGAAGCTCTGATATTGACATATCAGTCATGGATGATTTGCCAATCTCCAAAATCTTTCTTGCAGATATTGCAGAGTACCCGCCTATGGAATTTGGTATTATGGAAAACGCTCTTCCAGTTTTTTGCCATTCTTCGATTATTTCCTTTAGTTTTGTTGTTCCTGATATCTTTGTTATTTGTAGCGACATTATGTTTTCTGCAGTAGTATGATCAAATATTCTGGACGTTGGGTTTGCAAGGACTTTTTCGATTACTTCTCTTCCTCCTATTATCCCGACTGGTTCGTTTTTATCGCCTGTAACTACAAGCGAGTCTGTCATCGACTCTAAATACGGTACGAGGAG
This sequence comes from Candidatus Nitrosotenuis uzonensis, assembly GCF_000723185.1. Lineage (NCBI taxonomy): Archaea > Thermoproteati > Nitrososphaerota > Candidatus Nitrosotenuis > Candidatus Nitrosotenuis uzonensis. The sequence continues at coordinate 399,403 of NZ_CBTY010000009.1, read as the reverse complement.
GCCCACTGCTTCTTCGACCTTGGCTTGTTTTTGTATACTCACACACGGTGTACTCATCAGAGATAACGGCAAAAGATCCCTTATTGCAATCTCTGATATCTTCATAGTGTTCTTGTAATGTGGGACGGTTTTAATTAGGTGCTGATTATCAGAGTTGGGAAACAATAAATGCTCGTTTGACGTGATCATCATTTCACGCGTTACTTCATCTAACCACAAAATTAACAGTTTGTTGGAATAAATTATGTTTCTTCAATATCTTATTTCAAAATTTATCATATCTTTTCTAACGTTATCTTGACTTGTTCACCTTCAAACGATGTTAATTTTTTATGTAATCGTTTTGGAATAACTATAACACGCATCTGTCCTTGATGAGCAATTATTGCCACAAATTTCAGTGTTTCAGTCACTATTTGTTTTAAAAATTATATGTATAATATATGACACTATATTGATATAGTATAATATATTATACTATATTAAAATTGAAACAAAACAGAGCAAATGAAAGTACGCCAAAAAAGTGGAAATGTTGTAATGAACTCGTTGCACCAAAAAATCTTGCACAACATTTCAAAGAAAAGCATCTAAATGATGGAAGAAGATTTACAAAAGATGAATTTATTATCTTAATCAGTAATGTAATATTTTTAATAGTCACTATTGTCATTTTTTAAAATTTTTTGAATATGATTTTTACATAACTGGGATGTATAATTAATCCGTCATTTTTGTTCTTAATAGTATTATTCCGATGAAAACCATTACAAATGCAATTAGATGAAGAGATATTATTTTTTCATTTAAAATAATATGTGAAAAAATAATTCCAAACAATGTTGTAGTTGAAAAAATCAGAATCGTCCTTACTGCTCCAATATTTTTGATTGCAACTACTATGAATAGCACAGATATGCCTATGCCTAGCATACCTGAAATTAGTATAGTTGGCATATATTCAAATTCGAATTCTAATGGAATTTGTAATAAAAAGACTAGTGAAATAGTCACAATGCCACCTACAAATGATATTATCTGTAAAATTCGTTTAGCATCTATTTTGTCGCTCAAATATCTGTATACATTCATTTCAATTCCATAAAACAAACCTGCAAATATAATCAAAAAATCGCCATAAACAAACTGTGATATCTGATAGTTGTTTGCGGCTAAATCAATGTATACTGGAATTATAATTGAGCCACATAATATTGTTGAATATGAAAAATATTCTTTTCTCTGTAATGCTTCTCTAAAAATAATTGTAGCTATAATTGATGTAAAAATTATATCGCTATTACCAAGTATTGCCGAATTTACAGCGCTAGTGTTCTTCAGACCTAAATAGAATATGGTTGTAGCAATGATTTCTGTAACGCCAATAATGATCAATAGTAAAAAGTTTCTTATTCCGACTTCATTTACTGGATTCTTTTTAGGTAGCAATCCAGTGAACATGATACTATTTAACAAATAGATAATTGCTACCATAGCGATTGGATTTAATCCTGAGAAAGAAGCATTTCCTTCTAATATTGGCTTTGGTAAGACATCAGCCATGGCGCCTAATATTGCTGCTAATATCGCAAACAAAAAACCAATAGAATATCTTTTAAGTTTTTTATGACCTGTAATTGTAGATTTAATTGATTTTATGATTGTTAATGGTTTCCAAAATAATTTCCATACCACTTGCATAAAATCTGTAATATTGCATAAAAAGATGATCTTCTCTCTAGACGATCTTCATACTCTATTATAAAAGGATAGTAATGTTATCAGAATCTCTGATAGTCTTTATTAATTACCGAATTATTTTTTTGTATGCCACGTTATATGTAATTGATGGAATTTGGCAATCTTTCTAATATGTTGAGAGATAATGTAATTGGGATTGCACCAGAAGATCTATCGAGACATGTATATGTATTAGGTGGTACAGGAAGTGGAAAAACTTCACTAATTAGAAATTTGTACAAACATTTAGAAGAAGCAAATCATAGTAAGTTACTATCAAGTTCTTTAATCTACATTGATGTAAAAGATGAAGATGCTAATTTATTTTTACGTCAATGTAGTAAAAAATCATTTGATAATGATCAAGTTCAATTTTTCGATCTGAATCATACTGATTTTACAATTAATTTGTTAGAATTACCTAAGCATAATTTAGAAGATAGAGATTCTGTAGTAAGTAGAATGGTAGGACATGCTGTCGAAATGTTCAAGGAATTTTATTCACAACCGCAGACATATGTGCAAATGGAACGAATCTTGCGACTTTTATTATTTTATCTCTATTCAAATACTAATGCTCCATCAATTACTGATCTTTATAGTTTAATAGTACGTCTGCAAAATGATGGTAAATACGCTTTAGATAAAATTCTCACTCCGTATACAAAATTATCTAATTTAGAGATACGACAAGCATTATCATCAATTTCCGTTCTATCAAAAGATGTGTGGGCTCCACTATTAAACAGATTTGAAATGTTTGCAACAGATAATTATCTCAAAAAAAGGTTTGATGTTACATCCACAAATATAGATTTTGAAAAAATACTTTCTCCAGGACAAATCACCATTTTTCGCATTTCTGACACCGAAACTCCAAAACATGTGCACAGTATGGCAATTATGGCTGTGGTGTTAAAAATTTGGTTTATGGTACAATATAGAGCAACCCAAATTAAACAACAAGAACGTTCGCTCGTTTTACTGGCCTTGGACGAATTCCAAAAAATTAAAGATCTATCAATCATTACCACAATGCTCTCTCAGGCCAGATCTTATAATTTGGGATTAATTTTATCGCATCAAAATTTATCACAAATTAATGAAAGCCTTTTGGAAATCATAGTTGGAAATACAGCTACTCAATTTTTTGGTCGAGTTTCAGGATTAGATGCAGGTAAGATTGCAAAAATTATAGATCCTCATTTTATAATAGAATTAACAGATCAAATTGCAACTCAACCTGATTACGTATTTACCGCAAAAACTAGACCTCCTTTTGGTCAACAACAAAGTACGCCTATACAGCTAAAACTAGATCCTCCTCCAGAATTATTACTTGATAATGCAGAAACAAATTGTTTTATTGAAAAAATGACAGTACAACATAACAATAACATAATAAGATCTGATTTTTCCTTTAAACATACTATAAAAACAGAATGGATGAAACAACTTTCTGCACCATATAGAAATAAAGATGAATGGGAAATCCTGCTATTCCTTAAAAAACAAAATGGTATTATTACTGAAATTGTTGAAGCTACAAAAAGCACTAATAGAAACAAAACTAAAGCAATAATTCAGTCGCTCATAGCAGAAGGATTGATAGATACAGTAATGCTGAGAAAGCAAGGCAGTACAATAGTTAGAAAATACTCACTTTCATTAAAAGCAATTAATACATACTTTACAGTATCATTTGATGTTATTGGTTATGCTACTGATGTAGCACAAGTAGCAAAAGCGGCACATCAGTATTATTTGAATAAACGATTTTTTATTGTTATAGCAAATCAAAATAGGCAAAATAAAACAATGAGTGATATGGTTGCATATGATTATGATAACAACATTGCTATATCCGTAGAAATTGAATCCAGATCTGAAATAAGCAGTCATCCGGAACAAGTACGATTTAATATGATAAAATGGAAAGAGTTAGGATTTTCTGAATGTCATGTGTGGGCAAAAACTACTGACAGATTACAAAAAATAAAGTCAAAATTAGGATCAGAATATGACAAAGTCAAAATATTTCATGTAGATTAATTCATTTCATTCTTAATCTGATTTTTTAAATTGGAATTCCTAATCTAAAAACAAACTTATCGTGACTTAATCCTCTTAATGTCTTGCGCCTATATGATAATGGAAGTGTAGGATCTGTTGGCATGGATACAAAAACAGGAAATTCCTCTGCTGTTAAACATAAAAATGGTACAAAATCTCGTCCCTTGCCCCATCGCATATCTGACCACATATCTGAATTTTCCTTTAAAATTCTCATAGAATAATCGCTGATTATAGAATTATTTTCAATCCATGATATTCCCCTATCGTAATCAATGTCATAAACGAAGCAATTAAGAGAATCACCAACAAATTCTAAAGAAGCAAAAACAGATGATATGTTTTGTAATGTATTCTGTATTTCTGTTCTTTTTCCTCTGATCATTCCTCTTATCGCTAATGTGTATGGGGTTGAGCTTGCTTTCAAATGATACATCTTTTCAATTTTTTTACCTATCTGGTATGCCGATGAAGCAAGTTCATTATGGTTTGGATATTCTTTCAAAACTAATCTTGGAATAAGATAAGGACCGAACCCATTAATTGACGTCTTTATTTTCTTTTTTTCAGCATCTTTCAAATATCTACTTAGGTTTTCTGCAGTGGTTTCTGCAATTTTATTCCAGTTCAAAGATTTCGTAAAAACAAACTGAATCATAATTCCGGAGTTTCTGTTTGCTGTCATAGCCTGAATCAGTTTATCTATTATTGGCTGCTGGTTTTTAGCTAAAATTGTAAAATTAAACTGTCGTACAAGCTCAAAATCAAAAAAGCAATATTCTTCATTAGTTATGTCGCTTACTTCATCTGATATTGGAAGTATTTTTTCATTTTTCTTTTCATAATCAACATTTAATGCTTTGACAAATCCTTCAATATCGTCTATACTTGATCTAACTGCTAACCGAATATTATCGGTTCCAGCTTGTTTGTAAATTTCAAATGATCTACTTTCATCAGTTATTATGTGATTTAATGTCATTTTATTTTCAACTAGGTTTGGATATATCTCACAAAGTTGTATGGTTTTTCTTATAGGCTCATAAAGATAATTTGCATACATTCCTGCACCAAAATATTCTATGTTTGGTGTGCCGTTTTTCTGAAATCTTTTTATGAATTTTACAGTTGATTTTTTCTGGAAGAATCTTAATTCATTCGTTTTATATCTAAACCAAACCACGTAAGTACATCGTATTTGAATTTTTTAAGTTTATAGTATTAGAAATCAGTAGTTCATTTGTAACACAAAAAAGTTACCTAGTGGACTGGGAGGGAATTGAACCCTCGACTTCTGCATTGCGAATGCAGCGCTATACCACTAAGCCACCAGCCCTTACTGTAGGGGCTGTGGAGGCGCTATTTTTACTCTATACTTGCAGAATCGTTATTTTCAAGACTGCATAGCTAGTATCATTGAGCAAAATCAAGGATTACTCTCTTGCAGATCATGGCAGATCCTCATATTTTTGGGCAAAATCGCACATGAAAATACTGGAACACTCGATCTCAGAACTAGCCAGAAAAAAGCCGCTCCAAGGATACACGATTGCCTCTTCGCTACAGCTTACAAAAGAGACCTCAGTACTCCTTATGGGAATCAAGAGTCTTGGCGCAAACGTTATCGCAAGCGGAGGAAATCCGCTTACCACACAAGATGACGTAGCGGCATTTTTACACTCCGAGGGAATAACAGTTTACGCCTGGTCCGACCAGTCAAAAACAGAGTATGACTGGTGCCAGAATATGGCACTTTCTCACAAGCCTGATATAATAATCGATGATGGGGGCGACCTTAATGCAAAGGCTCACTTTGGAAGATTCAGCAAACTGCACATACTTGGAGCAACAGAAGAGACCACTACTGGAATCACAAGATATCTGGCAATGCAAAAGAAAGGAAAGCTCAGGTATCCGATAATTGCAGTGAACAATGCAAGGACAAAGATGATGTTCGATAACAGGTATGGCACGGGTCAGTCCACAGTAGACGCGTTGCTAAGGAGCGCAGGCGTGCTTTTGGCATCAAAAAAAGTGGTCGTATGCGGGTATGGATGGCTCGGCAAGGGAGTAGCACAAAGATGCGCAGGCATGGGCGCCAAAATACTTGTCACCGAAGTAGATCCAATAAAGGCACTCGAAGCTCATATGGATGGATTTGAGGTGCTCACTATGAAGAAAGCCTCCAAACTTGGAGACATTTTCATTACGTGTACTGGCATGAGTGATGTCATAAGAAAAGAGCACATGTTACAGATGAAAAACGGAGCAATACTTGCAAATGTTGGACATTTTGACGTGGAAATTGATACGCGGTTTTTACTTGGCAAAAAGACAAGGCAGGCAAGACCCAATCTGGACGAGTGCACGCTTGGCGGCAGGAAGCTCTACCTTGTGGCAAAGGGACGAGTAGCAAATCTGGTTGCAGCCGAAGGGCATCCGCCGGAGGTGATGGCACTGTCTTTTTCAAACCAGATCAGATGTATATTGCATCTTGTAAAAAACGGCAAAAAAATGCGCAGCCTTGTGCATGGGGTCCGACAAGAAATCGACAATGCGGTAGCACTTGATGCGCTAAAGTCAATGGGCGTGAAAATCGATACGCTCTCAAAGAGACAAATTCAATATGCCAAGAGCTGGTAGGCTAACCATTACTGGACAAGTCCGTGGAATCATCTAATTTCAGTAAATCCAGAGCAATGCTATATTTTGCACTGCCTGTGGGGAAGATGAGACTATCTGCAAAATCTCAAAGTCGCTTTGTTTATAGAATGCCAAATGACACACAAAGCATGGCCAAGGTCAAGTTTGCAATACCAAAGGGAAGCCTTGAGGAGGCAACTTTCTCACTAATGGAAAAATCTTGGACCAAGGTAAAAAGAAAGAGCCGGACCTACATTGTGACACTTGATGATCCTGACATAGCAGTAAAGATGCTCCGGCCACAGGAGATTCCGACCTTTGTATCTGACGGACTGTATGATGTCGGCATTACCGGCAAGGACTGGATAGGGGAGACAAAGTCGGACGTTCAACCCCTCTTGGATTTGGAATATGGCAGAATAAGGCTAGTAATTGCAATTCCAGACTCTTACAAGTTCAAATCCCTTGATGAGATGATCGCCTCGTATGCAAAGCAAAAAAAGATTCTTAGGATTTCATCAGAGTATCTTACCACCGCATCAAAATACATTAAACAACAAAACTCTTACAAGAAATATTTTGGAAGCAAGGATCCTCAGATTGTGACGCCCTGGTTGAGAATAGGAGCAAACAAGAGTGTCCAGATACACCTCTCGTTTGGCGCCACGGAGGCAAAGCCGCCGGATGCAGTAGACGCAATAATGGATGTGACAGAGACTGGAACCACGCTGGAGCAAAACCAGCTAAAAATAGTAGAGACAGTGCTAGAGTCGACGGCGCACCTTATTGCAAACAAGAAAGCACTCAAGGACAAGGAAAAGCGAGAGAAAATCTACGATATTGTTACCGTAATGAGGGGGGCAGTCCAGGGAAGAAAGTTCCTGCACATCTACCTTAACGTGGAGGAAAAAAACCTCTCAAAACTATTATCTAGTTTACCGTCGCTGAAAAATCCCACCGTCAGCCCGCTGAGCGCCAAGGGATGGTACGGGATAAACACGGTAGTGCCAAAATCAGAATTTCACAAGATGATTCCAAAGCTGCGCAAGATAGCACAGGGCCTTGTAGTTCACGAGCCAAGGCAAATTCTGGAGCTTGAGGAGATAAAACGTGATGAAGAAAATTGAGAATCATCAAAGTGACAAATCCCGATTCATTTGCAAGACAAAAAGAGCCCATATCTGACTTAAAACAGGTCAGAGCCATACTCGAAAAGGTAAGGCAGCAAGGAGATACCGCACTTAGGGAATTTGAGTCAAAGTTCAACAAAGTCAGCCTGAGCTCGCTTAGGGTATCAAAAAGCGAAATCGCTGATGCCTACAAAAATGTCACAGAGGATCAGCTTGATGCGATAAAGATGGCAAGAAAAAACCTTGCAAGGGTAGAGTCCACACTAAAACAACATCTAAAAAAAATCCAGATAGCATCTGGTGGAACCAAGATAGCAAAGTCGTTTGTGCCGCTTGGCCGCGTTGGCTGCTACGTTCCAGGCGGACTTGCAAGGTACCCAAGCTCTGCTGTAATGTCGATTGTACCTGCAAAGATTGCAGGCGTCGGGCAGGTAATAGTTGCCACTCCTCCAAACCGGCAAGGCAAGATAGATCCGCTGGTGCTTGTGGCCTCTGATCTTTGCGGGGCTGATATGATATTCAAGGTGAGTGGGGCGCACGCAATTGCAGCACTTGCATACGGGACAGAATCAATCCCACAGGTTGACAAAATAGTGGGACCTGGCGGTGCGTTTGTAACCGCGGCAAAACACCTTGTCTCTGAGAGGGTATCAATTGACATGCTTGCCGGACCCACAGAGCTTGGCATAATAGCTGATGACATGGCAGACCCTGAAATCGTGGCAGCAGACCTGATATCTCAATCAGAGCACAGCTCAGACACCGTATGCTTTCTTCTTACAACATCAAAAAAACTCGCAGACAGGGTAAAACAGTCAATAAAAAAACAAGTGCCTACTGCAAGGCGGGGCAAGATAGTAATGCAAAGCCTGGAACAAAACGGGTTTATCGCATTATGCAAAAGCCAATCTGATATGATAAATCTTGCAAACCGTCTTGCCCCCGAGCACCTCCAAATAATGACGAAAAATCCAAAAAAGATATCTGACAAAATAAGCACGGCAGGACTTGTGCTTGTGGGAAACCACACTCCCTCGTCTGCAAGCGACTATCTTTTTGGAACAAACCACATACTTCCGACCAACAGACTTGGCAGGAGCAGAGGCTCGCTTTCCGTTCTTGACTTTGTAAAAGTACAAACTACGGTCGAGTCATCAAGGCAGGCATTGAGGAAAATAGAGAAAAATTTGCGCACACTTGCAGAATCAGAAGACCTGCCAAACCACTATGAGGCAGTGAGGAAAAGGCTATGAGCTTTGAGAAGAGGCTTGATGAGCTATCAAAGCTGCAAGGATACCAAAAGCCGGCATACCACCAGGGAGTGCTCAAGCTAGACTCTAATGAGAATTTTGCAGTATCAAGACAGTTCCAACAGGAGATAATCGATATTGCAAAGAAAAACGCCGATATCAGAGAGTATCCGCTTGGCAAGTCAGAGCGCCTCATTGCGGCACTATCAAAATACATCCAAGTTCCTGCAAACATGATAGGTATAGGAAATGGCTCTGATCAAATTCTTGACATAATACTCTGTAACATTGCCTCAAAAAAGACAAGGATTCTCACATCGGATCCGACATTTGGATTCTTTGAGGAAAGGTGCAAGCTGTATCAAATTCCAACAATCAAGGTGCCGTTCTCAAAAGAGATGACGCTTAACGTACAGGATTTCGTATCGCGCTATAAAAATGCGGACATTCTATACCTTGACTCTCCTAACAACCCCACCGGGTTCCAGTTCAAAAAGGAGGAAATCTCTGATCTGATAAAGAGATTTTCCGGACTTGTGATAGTAGATGAGGCGTACGGCGAATTTTCCGACTATACTGTTGCAACAATGACAAAAAAGTTTGAGAATCTGGTAGTCGTAAGGACGTTCTCCAAATCCTTTGGCATGGCAGGACTGCGCCTTGGATATGTGGTTGCCAGCAAAAAATTCATCGACGTGTTCTCGCGCGTCCTGCAGTATCCGTATCCTATCAACACGATGGCAATAGAAGGCGGCATTGCCGCACTGCAAAAATCGCATCAGATATCTGAAGTAATCTCACTTGTAAAATCAGAGAGGGCGCGAATAATCAAAAAGCTGAGGGAAACGGGCGCCTTTGATGTGTTTGACTCCAAGGCAAACTTTGTGCTCTTTGATGCGCGTGGTGCCGACAAGAGAATCTATACTGCTTTACTAGAGCAGGGAATATCGATTCGCAAGCTAGGCAGAATAGGCAAGCACGAGGGGTGTCTGCGCGTCACGGTCGGCACCAAGGACATGAACTCTAAATTCCTTCTTGCAATGCGTGACTTTTTGCAATGACTTATGTTCACAAATCCGACGGAATACTGGTAAAAGAGGACATGCTGGACAAGGTCGGTTCCATAGATGCCATTATCTTTGATTGCGACGGGGTACTAGTCGATGTCTCAAAATCGTATGATCTTGCAATTATCCAGGTAACGCAGTATGTTCTTGAAAAGTTTGCCGGCATCCAGTCAATACAGATAACTCCGGAAATAATAGGAGGCTTTAAGGACTCTGGAGGATTTAACGACGAGGTAGATGTCACATACGCGTGCATTTTGTGCCTTGCGGCTGCGGAAAGGATGGGCATTGATGCAAAAAAATTCATACTTGCCGCAATAAAAAATGCGGACAAGAGCGGAATCGAATCAATCGAAAGATTTCTTCTCTTGCAAAACGCAGACGTTTCTGATATCAAAGAAGCACTTGACTATCCCGGACCGCATGCGACAAACCCGCTTTATGTAATATTTGACCAGATGTTCTACGGGCCGGAACTATACTATAAGATATTTGGGAAAAAATCCTCGTTTGAGCAGCCAGGGCTGATAGAAAATGATCTGGTCATTATTACTGACACTCTGCTTGATGCACTTGGAGAAAAATTTGGCAGGAAAATTGCCATAGTAACGGGCAGAGGACTTGTATCGGTAAGGTATTCGCTTGGAGAACTGCTTGACAGATTTGATGTTGCAAGCTCTATGTTTCTTGAGGATGAGCCGCGCAGCATGGCAAAGCCAAACCCCGAATCGCTACTATCTACAATCAAAAAGCTTGACTCAAAGCACTGCCTGTATGTTGGCGATTCCATGGAGGACCTTCTTATGGCAAATCAGGCAAACCGTCTTGGAATAAAGACGACATTTTGCGGAATCTACGGGACAAACAAAAACCCAAGGGCAAAAAAAGAGTTCTTTGTTGGCAAGGGCGCCCCACTCATTTTAGAGTCAATCAATTTACTGCCAAAGGCATTAAATCTGGCATAGCCGGACAACACTAGATGGCCGCACGCACTGCAAAAATAAAAAGGGAAACAAAAGAGACCTCGATTTTCGTTCAGGTTAATCTGGATGGCAGTGGCAGAACATCAATAAACACGGGAATTGACTTTTTTGACCACCTTATCGGCTCGTTCGGCAAGCACGCAATGCTGGACCTTACAGTAAAGGCAAAGTCAAACGATAGGATACTGCACCACCTAATAGAGGACACAGGTATCACAATAGGTGCAGCCCTTGACAAGGCACTTGGAAGCAGAAAGGGGATAACAAGATTCAGCTATGCGTCAGTTCCGATGGATGAGTCGCTTGCAGAGGCATCAGTCGATCTGGTCAGGCGCCAGTACAACAAGATAACACTCCTGGTGAAAAGGGCGCAGATTGAAGGAATGTCAAAGGAGGATGTTGAGCACTTTGTCTTCTCGCTTGTACAGAACATCAACAGCTGCATTCACATCAATGTAAGATACGGGGACAACGACCACCACAAAATAGAGGCTGCGATAAAGTCGCTTGCAGTTGCGTTCAGGATGGCGGCAAGCCCGGACAAAAAACAAAGAGGCATACCGAGCACAAAAGGCTCAATGTAGGATCTGTTACGGATGCGAGCGGGAAAGCCCGAACCGTTTACGGTCGGGAGTATGTCAGATAAGGCAAAACCTCAAGCCGTCTTTTCACTGAGCTCGGCATATTTTTATGAAGTATTGGACGGATATGATCTGGGTCAATGCAAGTAGCGATATTTGATTACGGTGCAGGAAACATATTCAGCCTAAAAGTTGCGCTTGAAAAGCTAGGCGCACAGGTTGACGTCATAACAAGCTTTGATGGCAAAAACAACTATTCGGGGATTTTGCTTCCAGGGGTGGGAAACTTTGATCCTGCCATAAGGAGCATCAGGGAATATTCCAGGACAAAGTTTGAGGACTATGCGAAGGACACGCCGGTACTTGGAATCTGCCTTGGCATGGAGATGTTCTTTGAGAAAAGCGAGGAGGGAAAGGAAAGCGGCCTTGCAGTCATGGAAGGCGAGGTGGTCATGCTTCCAGACAAGTTCAAAATACCTCACATGGGATGGAACAGCCTGAAGATAAAAAAGCAAAACCCGCTCTTGGACGGAGTGCCGGACATGTCGTGGGTGTATTTTGTGCACTCGTACAGGGTAAAGCCAAAAGATGATGATATCATAGTGGCAGATGCAGACTATGGGATCGAAGTTCCTGCAGTCGTCAGCAAGAAAAATCTATTCGGAACGCAGTTCCACCCAGAAAAATCTGGCAAGGTAGGCTCTACCATGATAGAAAATTTTCTCAGAGTGTGCAAAAAGTGAAGATAATTCCGGCAATAGATATCATGGAAGGCCAGGTTGTAAGGCTGCTCAAAGGAAATCCAAATGAAAAGACTGTATACGGGAACGATCCGGTACAGATGGCACTAAAGTGGGAAAAGCAGGGAGCTGATATGCTGCACTTGGTGGATCTTGATGCCACCTTGCAGAGAGGCTCCAACCATGGTATGATAAAAAAAATCACACAATCAGTTTTAATTCCGGTACAAGTGGCAGGAGGACTACGGGACAGAAAAATCATCGAAGAATCCTTGCAAATATCACAAAGAATCGTAGTAGGCACAATTGCGCTCAAAAATCCCGAATTATTAATGGAAATATCAAACAAATTCGGCAAGGACAGAATAGTGATATCGGTGGATCACAACAACGGCATGGTAGTTACCCATGGCTGGCAGCAGAGAACTGACATTGACCTGTTTGACGCCCTAGATGATTTTGCAAAAAAAGGATTCACAGAATTTCTTATAACCAACATATCAAGAGACGGAACACTGGAAGGTCCTGATACTGAAAACCTGCAAAAAGCATGCAAAATATCTGGAATTAACGTAATTGCAAGCGGCGGAATATCAGGACCAGCAGACATTCCACATGTTAGGGAATGCGGTGCGTACGGGGTAATTTTGGGCAAGGCATTATACGATGGAAAAATATCAATCAAAGAGGCAAAGACAGCATGAGCCTTACAAAAAGAGTCATTCCATGCCTTGATGTGGCAAACGGCCGGGTGGTAAAGGGGCTTCACTTTGAATCAATCAAGGATGCAGGAGATCCTGTGCTTTTGGCACAAAAATACAGCAACGAGGGAGCCGACGAGCTTGTCTTTCTTGATATCACTGCCTCGCAGGAGCAGCGCGAGACCATCCGATCTCTGGTATCAAAAGTAGCACAGGTAATTGATATCCCGTTTACAGTGGGTGGCGGAGTCAAGACACTGCAGCATGCCCGTGACATACTGCTTTGCGGCGCAGACAAGGTTGCAATAAACACGGGCGCTGTAAAAAATCCGCAGATTATAACAGATCTGATGAACTTGTTTGGGCGCCAGTGCGTCGTGGTCGCAATTGATGCAAAAAGAAACTATGATGTATCAAAGGGCAAAAACATCTTCTCTGAAGGGGATAAAAAATTCTGGTTTGAGCTTTTCATTTACGGTGGCAAAAAAGAAACCGGAATCGATGCCATAGAATGGGCAAAAAAGGTGCAGGACCTTGGGGCAGGTGAGATACTTCTAACCAGCATAGACAGGGACGGCACCAAGGACGGGTATGATCTAGTTCTCACAAAGGCAATAGTGGGTGCGGTAAAAATTCCCGTGGTAGCATCTGGCGGATGTGGTGAGCCCTCGCACATGCTTGATGTGTTCAAGAAAACCGACGTTGATGCTGCTCTAGCTGCCTCTATTTTCCACTATGAGAGACATTCTGTGGACAGGGTCAAAGAATTCCTAAAGAAAAATGATGTCCAAGTTCGATTGTAATCCTAATTTTGTTGCATATTTATTGTGCTCTATTACATATTTGCAATACTTTGTGAGCGACAGAGTGTAATACATGCTATGAGCAATCTGAATATTAGGATAACTCCAAAGATAAAGAAGCAAATGGACAAATTGGAAATAAACTGGGAAGAATATATCCAGAAAATGATTGAGCAAAAAATCGTGGAGGAAAAAAGAAGATATGCAGCACAAACCATGGATGCAATTAAAAAAGACCAAACGTGGGGTTTGATGCCCAGCTCACTCTGTAAAACAGGATCGCTACGTCTGAAGAGATTGTACTTAATGCAAGCGTTGCAGTAAAATGACTAAGCTGAATAATTCCTACAATGTAATATTTGTAAAGTAACGATGAAAGAACAATTGAACATTAATTATACATATCCTTGAAAAATGCGTTTCCGGTGTGACTGAGAATTTTGAACCGGAACTATCATCTTTTTATATAATGTAATACATGTAATACATTGTGAAGAAAAATTTAGTGACTGTCCGAGATGTGGATGATGAAATACTTGGTCTGTTCAAGGCCAAAGCAGCGGAACACAAAATGAAGATGGGCGAGGCTCTAACTGAAGCAATGCAAGTCTGGATAAGAACCAAAGCACATCCAAAAAAGGGCGGAAAAACATTCTCAAAAATCAAACCGTTTGATTGGGGTAAAGGAACAGAAAAGCTAAGCGTACAGATTGATGATATTTTGTATGGTGTTTCTTGATACAAGTTTCATATTGGCATACTTTAATACTAGCGACCAAAATCATTCTAGTGCGTTAAATACTGCAAAAATACTCGCGGTACAGGATTCTGCACTTTATGTGACTGATTACATATTCAGCGAGGTTGTCACGGTAAGCTTTCTTAAATTAAAATCATTAAAAGAAGCAACACGCATAGGTAAACTGGTTCGTCAATCCTGCAATATGATATATACTGAAAAAAATGTTTTTGAGAGTGCTTGGCAAATATTTTCAGAACAGCGTCTGCAACTAAGCTTTGTCGACTGTATAACAATTGCAACAATGAAAAATCAAAAAATACGTCAAATCGCTACCTTTGATCGTGATTTTACAAAGATCGAAGAAATGGATGTTGTATAATACACAATATTTTATTTCAACATCTATATTTGAGAATGTAGAAAATATCGAATATGAAAAAATCACTATCTGACATTGATTTTGCAAAAGGCGACGGACTGGTTCCCGTAATAGTGCAGGATGTCAACACAAAGGATGTGCTCACGCTTGCATATGCAAACAAAGAGTCACTAGAGCTTACAAAAAAGACTGGAAACTCGTGGTTCTGGAGCAGGTCAAGAAACAAACTCTGGATGAAAGGCGAGGAATCAGGCAACGTGCAAAAGGTAAGGCAAATCCTAGTTGATTGCGACTCTGATGCTATAATTTATCTGGTAGAGCCGACAGGACCTGCATGTCATACGGGAGAAAAGGTCTGCTTTCATAACAAACTAGACTAGCATACGCGCTCAAATATTGCAATTTCTGACGGTATGGTCTCGTTTATGATTTTGAACTTTAATGGCTCATATCTGGTTCCTTGGAATACCACAGACCATTCTCCTATCAGATCTGCAGTGCTGCAGATACCTCTTGCCTTTGACAGCGATGGCTTGAAGTATTGATTAAAGCCAGACTTGATACTGCCATCAAATGGAATCACTATGTACTTGGTAGTGCCGTTTGGCATGACAAACGCGATACTTCCCACATCATATGGGCTCAGATCCCTTGCTATGAAAAATATGTTCTCGCCTATCTTGTATTCATATTTGTTCACTCCGAAATGTTCAGACCTATTCCAGTGCGCAAATTCATCCTCGGGTTCGGTGCTGACTTCGACAGGTCCGGCAAATAATATGGCAGATATTACGGATACAACTACTGCGACTACGATTGCGATTCCAATTATTTTTGCCTTCATCTTAGTTTCTCTTCCTAAAATACATAAAAAGTCTTGTAATCAACTATTGCTGGTGCAATAAGCGCAGTTAACTATTATTAAATTTATTGGACTTAAAGTTAAGTGTCACTAAACTTGATATTAGGACATTTTAACTAGATAACAGGCACGGATCATTTTATGTCAAAAATATCACTCCAGTGCAGGGAATGCAAAAAAGAGTACGAGTCCACATTCAAATACATCTGTGATGAGTGCTTTGGGCCGCTGGATGTAAAATATGATTTCTCTCCAGTATCAAAGAATGCCTTTGATGGACGTGAGCACACATACTGGAGATATTTTGAATTATTACCAATACAGCAAAAATCAAACATTGTTAGCATTCACGCTGGCATGACGCCATTAATCCGGGCAGAAAAGCTTGGCAAGGAGCTTGGCCTGAACAACTTGTATATAAAAAACGATTCAGTAAACCCCACATTCTCATTTAAGGACAGACCAGCTGGCGTTGCTGTGTCAAAGGCAAAAGAGTTTGGCCTTTCTGCAGTGGGATGCGCATCGACTGGAAACCTTGCGTCTGCTACGGCGGCGCATGCAGCAAAGGGGGGATTCCCATGTTACGTGTTTGCCCCAAGCGATATAGAGCATGCAAAGATTGCACAAGCTCTTGCATACGGTTCCAAATTCATAGCAGTTGATGGAACATATGATGATGCAAACAGAATTGCTGCCCAGATTGGAGACAGCAAAGGAATAGGAATTGTAAACATCAACATGAGGTCGTACTATGTAGAAGGCTCAAAGACACTTGCATACGAAGTAGCAGAGCAGCTTGGCTGGCAAGTACCTGACCAGCTAATAGTTCCTGTGGGAAGCGGTGCAATGCTAAATGCAATCTGCAAGGGATTTGAGGAGCTCCAAACCGTTTCATTACTAAATGACGTTTCAAGAATGCGCATGATAGCAGCTCAACCTCATGGATGCGCGCCTGTAGTTGATGCATTCAAAAGAGGCGATACCGAGGTCATACCTGTTGAGAATCCCGATACTATAGCAAAAAGTCTTGCAATAGGCGATCCGGGAGACGGAAGATATGTGCTAAAAAGACTAAAACAATACAACGGGTACGCAGAAGAGTCAAACAACAAGGAAATACTTGATGCCATTTTGCTCCTTGCCAAGACCGAAGGTGTGTTCACCGAACCGGCAGGCGGCGTCTCAGTAGCAGTACTCAAAAAGATGGTCGAGGATGGTAAAATAGACAAGAATGATACTACAGTCTGCTATGTGACAGGGAACGGTCTGAAGGCTACAGAATCAATAATGGAAGTTTTGCAAAAGCCACAAACAATGAAAGCAGATGTGGCAAAGATTTCAGCAGTGGTGCAATAAATGGCAGATATTACATTTACAATTCCATCAGTACTAAACAAGGGAGGCGGAGAAAAAAAACTCCAAATCAGCGCAAACTCTCTATTGGAATCTTTCAACAAAGTTTCTGAAACAATGGGTGATGACTTTAAGAGGCGCGTTCTAAACGATGACGGAACTCCACGTTCACTTGTCAATATTTACATCAACGGAAAGAACTCGCGCTTTTCTGGAGGAATCAACACCGAACTAAAGGACGGCGATGAGGTGTACATACTGCCTGCTGTTGCAGGAGGTTCTGATCTTTCCAGCAAGGAAATAGACCGGTATTCGCGCCAGATAATGCTAGAGGAGATTGGATACCAGGGACAGCAAAAGCTACGAGCGGCAAAGGTGTGCGTTGTCGGAGTCGGCGGCCTTGGCAATCCAATAACTACAAGACTTGCTGCCATGGGAATTGGAAAATTAAGAATAATTGATAGGGACGTAATAGAATTATCAAACCTTCACAGGCAGACAATGTATGACGAGGACGATGTTGGGCAGGTCAAAGTAGAGGTTGCAGCAAGAAAGCTCAAAAAGCTAAACCCTGATGTGGAAATCGAATCGCTTCCAATATCGATAAACGATTACACAGCACTTGATGCAGTTGAAGGATGCGATGTTGTAATAGATGCACTAGATAGCGTGAACGCAAGATATGCTCTGAACAAGGCATGCGTTGAGAAAAAAATTCCGTTTGTCACTGGTGCTGCCGTAGGGGTGTCGGGCCAGGCATTTACGATTCTTCCAAAACAAAGTGCGTGCTATTCGTGCATGTTTCCTGCACTTGATGAGGACTCGATGCCTACTTGCAGCATAGAGGGAGTGCACCCATCAATTCTTTCCATAGTGGGCGGAATAGAAGTGGCAGAGGCAGTCAAGATAATCCTTGGCAAAAAGCCAAGCCTCTCTGATAAAATACTTCACATAGACATTGAGACCATGGCATTTGACTTTACAAGGACGTTCAGAGCAGAAGAATGCTACGTGTGTGGTACTGGCAAACTGGAATCTGCACCAAAGCAGGAACTCATAATAGAAGAATTGTGCGGAAGAAACAGGGGCAAAAGGACTTTCTCTATTACGCCAACTCAAAAATTCGAAATTGACACTGAACAAATAACAAACATTGCAAAAGATCTGCAATTCCGCGTGGAAAATCAGGGCGAACTAGGACTCTCAATGAGGACAAACGAGCTGTCCGTGAGCTTTATGAAACGTGGCTCTGCTGTCATAGTTGGACCAAAAGACGAAACTGACGCAGTATCGCTATACAAAAAACTGCTTGGCAAAAAACAAGTCGTTCCAAGCTGATTGCATTCTAAATCCATATATTATAACCAATCAAAACAACACTCAATTGCTTAGCATATCTACTCTAAAAAAAGTCGACAAGCATGGAATGCATACTGTGTATGACAGGTGGCCGCAGATTGCACACAGTTTCTACTATACAAAACATCAGCCTATTGACTACAAGGACATAGACCATATAGTGTTTGCAGGAATGGGGGGCTCAGGAGCTATAGGGGATCTGTTTTCTGCCATTCTCTCAAAGACAAATATCCATGTAAGTCTTGTCAAGGGATATCTTTTGCCAAAAACCGTGGATGCAAACACACTAGTCATCACAGTGAGCGTTTCTGGAAATACAGTAGAAACTCTCAACATCCTCAAATCCGCAAGCAAGCAAAAATGCAAACTTGTTGCGTTCTGTTCCGGCGGACAAATGGAAAAATTCTGCGCAAGAAAAAAAATAGAGCATCGGTTGGTTGAAAATATTCATTCTCCGCGCTCATCACTTGTTAACTATGTGTATTCTATTCTTGGAACACTAAATTCTGTAATCCCGATAAAAAAATCTGATATTTTAGAATCAATCGCATCATTAGAAAAGCTTGCTAATAAGATAAACTCGTCAAATCTCTCACAGACCAATCCATCATTGGATGTTGCAAACTGGCTATCTGGCATACCATTAATCTATTATCCGTGGGGCCTACAGGCAGCCGCAGTGCGATTCAAAAGCTCGCTGCAAGAAAATGCAAAATCACACGCAATAATTGAGGATGTAATAGAAGCATCGCATAATGGCATAGTATCCTGGGAAAAACCCTCTGTTGTAAAACCGATCCTTCTGCAGGGACAGGACGACTATATCAAAACCAAGGAAAGATGGAAGATAGTCAAGGAATATTTTACGAAAAACGATATTGACTATAAAGAAGTAATTTCAACGCACGGAAGCATATTGACCAAGCTCATATGTCTAATCTACGAGTTGGACTTTGCTTCAATTTATTATGCAGTGTTAAACGACACTGATCCATCCCCTGTAGATTCCATAGGTTTCATTAGAAAAAGACTTTAAGCATACTTTTCACCGTATGAAATGTAAAAATTACAAGATGCGATCAAAAAACTCGATCAGGATTGCTCTGGGCTTGAAATTAATAGAAAAAAGTGGCTGATTGTGGACAAATTGTCCATTAGTCTTATATACTGATTTTCGAACAAAAAATCAATAACATGAACAACGAGATAGGACGTAAAATAACTAGTCTTACATTAATGACAATTATGCTAGCTGCAGGCTTTACGGCATTCGCACCAAGTGTGATGCCACAAGCCGCAGCAGCAAATGCAAACTTGTTCGTATCGGCTGAAAACTCTCAATTCCAAAACTACTTTGCAGGACCTCAAGTCATCGAAGTAGTCGTAATTGATAGTGATATCAAAGATACAGACAAAGGTAAAGGTGAGCCAGACGTGACTGTCAACGGCAAGAAACTAAGAATGATTCAAGCAGTTGACGGTAATTGGTATGGTTACTTTGCAGACAGAAACCAAGCCCAAATCGCAGACCAAACCGTGGCCGCCGCAGGTGTCCAAGGAGTAGGTCTTGACTTTGGTAGCTTCTGTTCTAGCACAAGTACTGTTACTGGATTCTCCGTATCCGAGACAGTTGGTATTGCAATCCCAACGGATAGCAACCAAGGTACTCAGGGTACAGCGCCAATAACAGGAGTTTGTACCGTGGCAAACACGAACACAACTACCATCATGAATGTGATTAGAGAGCCAAAGGAACCAAACAACGGCACTGGCACTGCAATCCGAGGACAAATCGGCCTTGCAGGTGCGGGAGCAGGAAGCCACTTGAAGGATCCATGGCCTTTCATTCAACTATTCAACTTGAACCCAACAGGTAACGTAGTGGTACAGTACAACAAAGGTGGTGGAGTACAATCAACCACACTAAAGTTTGATACTGTCGATCAATTTGCAAAACTGCAACTTGACCGAGCTTCTTACCCACGAAGTGCTCAAGTCCACGTCACAATCACCGATATTCAACTAAACGTAGATCCAACCGATGAGGACTCTTGGACATTCGCTACAAATGCCACCCAAGGAACAAAGACTGTCTACCAGACCTTCAATGAGAATGGTCAGGCAGCAGGTGATGGAGTAGCAAACGGTAATGTAGACATTACCGGCAGCCTCGCAAACCTGATGTTCGAGGACAACGGCATTCTGAAGCTGAATACCAATGCAGCCCAAAATCACATCGTACGCATTCAAGACAACGACGACTCACGTGTTCGTGACTTGACTGCAGGCGCAGGCACATTTGCCAACGCTACAGCCAATCCAAAGAACGTGATCACATCTGGTTCAGCAACATCTGGTGTATTTACACAATTCAACCAGCCAATCACAATTACCGAATCAGGACCAAACACTGGTGTCTTCGGTACTTATGATGAATCAGACAAATCTGTTCTTGTAATTGCAAGCGGTGCACCTAGAGGTCAATCTGCCACTATTGATTATAACAATAAGGCACAGACAATCCTTGTAGGATTCGGATTTGCATCTATTGATATCCAGCCAACCGATGTAGAGTGGAACTCTGGTGAAGAGATCCCGGTCGTACTTACTGACTCTGATGCAAACAAAAACAGCAGAGCAGATGAGGACTTGGATGTCAACAACCCAGACGTTGAACTCATTCCAGCACTGTCCACAGGTGATCCATTCACACTGGGAGAGGCAGGAAGTGTTGAACCAGGAAAAGTAGAGGCAATCTTTGTCAAGAACTTTACCGGAACTTCGACTTTAGGTAAAGTCGCAGCACCATTATTCGGTCTCAGTGTAGCAGGTGCACATGCAAAAGCAGACGTCGTTGTACAAAAGTTCAGCGAACGAGCTTTGCTGACACCAAACAAGACACTGTCTACAACCACATTGATCGTAGATCTGGAAACTACTGCCGATGAGCTTCGCAAGTCAATCAATGACCCAAGATCCTCAGTGACACCGCGTTTCCACGGATTCAACCTCTTGAACCTAGATTTGAGAGGAATCAACTCTACTATCACATCTGTGGATGTATACCTCTTGAACAGCACTGCAACCAATGGTCCGCTGACCAAATACAGCACAGGCCAGATAGATGTTAACTTGGGCGGAGCTACGACAGCACTGTCACTGGTAAACGGTACAGCGCCACAGTCGCTAGTAATGCTTAACCAGACATCGGAATCAACTGCAAACCAAGCGCTTGCATTGAGCCGTGTTGTTAACAACCTCTTTGACATGAAGTCAACTGACAAGATTGGACTTATGTTCAACTTTACACGTGTAAGCAATGACGCATCAGTAAAGCCAATTATAGCCGACTTCTTCTCATTCGGATTCAAGGGCGATGGCACAAAGAAATCAGATCGTGTCAACAACCAGATAATCAGAGTCGAGGCAGAAGAGACAGGCGATAACACAGGAGTGTTTGAAGGCACACTTGAATACATAATGCTAAACCAACTCAACATCCTTGATCACAGAACATACCTTGGACTCACCACTATTGCTGATGATCCAACGTTCATCGTGCACCAAGACCTAGATGATGAGGAATCTCCAAGAATCAGCTACAATGATCGTGGAGCGGACGGCGTTGTGACTCAGGTATCAGACCAGCAAGCAGCTCCGGCACACTCTGGTGTAGTATCATTTGACAAGCCGACATACAAGAAAGCAGATACAGTAATAGTTACTCTACAAGACCAAGACCTAAACACTGATGTAGATCTAATCGATATCTACACATTCGTAGATGTTGCAGGTGATCCGGCACAGGGTACAATAGGTAGAGCAGGTCTATTCACATTAGCAACTGGCGATCCACTAGGCCGATTATTAGATATCACCTTTGATGATCAAACCTGGAGAACCGATTCCAACTCCGCTACTGCAACCAACATTGCCAACAAGGCAACATGCGTGAATGCTTTAGTAAATGAAGGAATCGACACTGGTATTGTTTCAGCAGGATTCACACTGATTGAGACAGGCCCAGCAACAGGCATCTTCACGGGTGACTTCCAAGTCCCAGGCAAGGTATGTCTTATTGGTGACTCAACACCAAGAAACACACAAGGCCTTGACATGGAGGTAAACTATGTCGACTTTAGAGACGCATCAGGACAAATCATCGAAGTAGGCGACGGTGCAGGCATTAGGGCAAACACCGGTTCAGTCAGCCTTGACAGAACCGTTTACCCAGTGCCATGGGGCACAGTTTCCAACTTTGTTGGTGTAGCTAGTGATGAGACAGTACCAGACGGAAGATCCATCTTCCCAGTTCACTTGACTGCAGTTGGCGACAACGCCATCACTGCACCGATGACACTGGGTGACGGAAGTCTGACAATTCACGTACAAGTGAACGATCCAGACTTTGATGTATCTGCATCTGGTGAGGATGTAATAGCCGAGAACGCAACCACCACAACTGGTGCTGACGCAAAACGCGGCCCAGTAAAGGTAACAGTATCAAGAGCTAACCAAAAGGTGACTCTTGCATATGCAGGTGGACCAATTGTGAACAACGGCCTAATTGATGTCGGCGACAACGCTGCCACCAACCAACTATTCGATATCAGACAACTAGGTCCAATTACAGAGACTTCGCCATCAAGCGGAATCTTTGAGTTTGACTTGGAAGTAAGATACACCGATGGTCCGGCATCATCTAACTGTCCAACAACAGCTGCAAATGGCTTTGCTTCACTGCGAGTGCCAGGCACACTGAATGCTGCTAATACAAGATTTGACCAACCAGATGCAAACAACCCGCACTGTATCCTACAAGGTGATATCATCACCGTAGAATACACTGATCCGGCTGATGCATCCGGTCGCAAGAACACAGTAACTGACTCTGCAACATTTGACCTAAGAAACGGTGCATTACAATCTGACAAATCAGTCTATATCATCGGTTCGGACATGATCCTTACCCTGATAGAGCCAGACTTTGACCTTGATAATGACTTGGCAGAAACATATGATCTCGATCTAATAGAATGGGATTCAGATGCCGCCACACTCACTATGGGTGACCTTGGTGGACAAGCTGCCAACTTTGACCCAGAACCATCAGACTTGAGGGAAACTGGAGACAGCACTGGTATCTTCCAGGCAGTCATCGAGATTCCAAGATCGCTCAACAATGATGCTCTGGAAAGAGGCGAAGAGATTGTACTAGAATACACCGACTGGGGTCCATCTGGTGCCAAGTATGTAGGCGCAGAGGACGAGGACATCAACTTGACCATATTCACATCGAACTTTGGTGCAACAGTTGAGCTCGACCAAAAGGTCTACACATGGACAGACAAAGTCTACATTACCGTAATCGCACCTGATCACAACTTTGATAGCAACCTAATCGATGAAATCGGCGGTACACAAACCGATCCATTGAGAGTGGCTACCAGAGGCGATAGGCTTGATAGATACAGGCTAACTGAGACAGGTACAGACACCGGCATCTTCACTGGCGAAGTAATCCTCACAGGATTCCAGCCACACGATGCAGACGGTGACGGTGATGACACAGATGCTCCAGCCACTAGAGGCGGTGCAGGCCCAACCAACGGCTTCTTACAAGCACGTGACGATGACGGACTGACAGTATCCTACGAATTCTCGGAGGATGAAACTGTCGTAGGCTCGGCATTGATCAGGTGGAACATTGGAGAAGTAATGTGGCTTGAGGCAAGCTACCCAGCTAGCGGAACAGGTGTTGTTAGAGTAATTGACCCAGACATGAACCTAAACCCAGAAGCAGTTGATAACTTTAAAGTCGACGTTTGGTCTGATTCAGACGCAGGCGGTATTGACCTTACTGTAACTGAGACTAACGAGGCTACCGGAATATTCGAGGGAACCGTGTTCTTCACGACCACCGATTCATCATCCGGCCACAGACTCAGAGTCGCAGAAGGTGACACAGTCACAGCAGAATATGAGGACAATACACTGCCAGCTCCGTACACCAGAGCAGATGAGCTCGATATTACCGGCACTGCGTTTATCGGCACAGTAGTACCACCTCTTGAGAGAGCACCAGCTTCTAACCCAAGAGTTGTTGACTCTTTCGGCAACACACTAGATGATGTGTCCGTTGACCAACAGGTACAAATCACTGCCGATCTAACCAACGGCCAGGACAGAGAGCAACCATTTGCATACTTGGTCCAGATCACAAACGAGGACGGAGTAACAGTATCACTAGCATGGATCACAGGTTCACTTGCTCCAGGTCAGTCATTTAGCCCAGCATTGTCATGGACTCCAGCTGAAGCCGGAACATACACTGCAACAGTGTTTGTCTGGGAGTCAGTGGAGAACCCGACAGCGTTGAGCCCACCTGTATCAGTAGACATAACTGTCAGCTAAGACTACAAAATCAAACTATCCCTTTTTTCTTTTTTTAAAAACAACTTCTAGCGGACGCTAAAAAAAGCGTTATTAGCAGAATGATTCAATAACATGTATGAAAATACTCGTGACATTAATCGCGTTATCTTTTGTATTGCAGCCTGTATTTGCACAAAACACACTTGAATTTCAGACAGACAGCCAGCTGTACTCACCTGGCAAGCACCTTTTCGTATACGGCAAATCACTTCCTCGCGATGATGTAATACTGAGAATATTTGCGCCAGACCAAACCATAGTGACATTTACCCAGATTACATCAGATGACAAAGGAAACTTTTACATGCAGCTTTTCATCTGGCCTGAGGCATCAACAACATTCCCGTTTGGCACTTATACAGTTGAGGCAATTAGTACCCAAAGGACCGGACTTTCCCAGAAAGTTGACATCAAGTTTCTATCCTCAACAGAATCAGAAAAGGTGCCAATAGAGAGAGCCATAAACACCCTTGTGTTTGCGCCAGAGACTGCTGCAATAAACCAGCCAATGAGGCTTTTCGTGCAGACAACAAGCGACGGTCAGCTGGTAGGCGGCAGCCCGGACAAGCTGCTCGGCACATCGCACGTTCACCTGCCTGATGGGCAGGTAGTCAACCTATCAGATTCCTTCAAGACGCTACACCAGGGACTGTACTTTGCAGAATACACGCCAACACAGGAGGGAATCCACATATTCCATGTTGTGACATTCTCGCAGGGAACAATCTCGCACGGCTCGGCGGCAACATCGGTTTTGAGCCAGGACATAGGTGGGCTCTCAAGACAGATAATTGAGCTTAACAAAGTGCTAAGTGATACATCTGGCGAGCTTGCAAATCTAAAATCAGAGATATCCGGATTTGGCTCCTCGCTAAGTACTGCAAGCGAGGACATTGACAGCAGCGTTGATGCAATATCAAACTCTGTTGATAATATAGAGATGGCATCAGGGCAGCTAAACGCATTATTGTTTCCAATAGTGGCATCCATTGCTGTTACGGTCGCCCTTCAGATAGTCATTTTGGCAAGACGCAGATAACATGCACAAGCTAGCACTCTTTGTATTTGCCATTGCACTGGTGTCATTTTTCTCAAACTCTGAGGGATTCATAGAAAACGAAAAGATATTTCCAAGACCACAGATAACCCAGTCCTCTGAGTTACTGCAGGTACCGCAAGAATTTTTCCAGGACCACCGCATCTCCAGATACCTTGTGTTCGGACCGCAGGATGATATTCCAATGTCAAACGGACTGTTCTCCATAATCACAATGCAGGAGCAGTCTGCAACAGCCCTTGGAACCAAAGGCTACCAAATAATCAGAGACCTTCCCCTAGAGTTCGACGCAAACGAATACTCTTCGATGAACCAGATAAGAAAATCAATCGATTCAGAGGCAGCATATGTAAAATACAACTATACTGGAAGCGGAATCAAAATTGCCATAGTTGACACAGGCGTTGACTTTTCCAACCCTGACCTGCAGGGAGCAGTTGCACGTGATAAATACAATCGCCCCATAATGCTTGATGCAGACGGACAGGGACTGGTACTCACAAATGCCACTTTTATTGCAAACATCAACAAGTTCGGAATCATAGAGAACACAACAAAGCAGATAATCGATGAGAAAAACAAGACGCTGCAAAACAATGCAACCTCTACCGTATACGTGACAAAGAACGGCGTCTACCTGTCATTGAAAAAAGACAAGGGCACAAACATACAGGTGTACAATTCGTTTTTTCCCAATACGGGGCCCAGTCCCGTTTTCAACGCCACCATAATCGATGATTACAAGATCGGCAAGAGCAACCGGGATTTTATAAAATCGGCAAGCGGCGTGTACCATTTTGGCATGGTATACCAGGGCGCCGTTTCAGGGCCGTTTGCAAGCGTGCAGGTCGTACCTGTACTGGTAGTAGACTCGGTAACGCCAGGATTGTACGATACCATAATACCTGACATGTCAACATCATACAAGGACTATACCAGATTTGATCTAAGGCCTGGCCAGAAGCCATCTTATGACTTTGACTTTACTGACGAAAGACCAATCAGACTTGGCGATGGCAACGAGTTTCTAATTTATGATTCCAACAAGGACGGCAAGCCAGACTATTCCGCAGGAACGGTGGGCGCCCAGATACTTGATGTCCACGGAGTGATATCGCAGAACAAATCCGCAGTCGACAAGATACTCAAGGCCACAAACGGAACGCTGCTTCCAGGACTTGACCCCAAAGGAAATTTTTTTGGCGTAATGTCTGATTTTGTCGGACACGGAACCTCAAGTGCCGGTACCATATCATCAAGTGCCAAAAACCAGTACGATATCTACAACAACACCAAAAAGTACACGCTTCCCGGAGTAGCTCAAGGCGCAAAAATAATCCCGATAAAGGCGCTCTGGTTCGGCGATACGCTTTATGCCTGGATGTGGGCAGCCGGATTTGATAACATAAACAGCACGTGGCATTTTACAGGAGAGCCACGTGCCGATATAATCTCTAACAGCTGGGGCATCTCCACATTCCCATCGCTCAAGACCGTGCCCGGAATAGACACAATGTCGCTAGTATCAAGCGTGCTTTCAACACCGAACTCTATTGACCCAAGATATCCTGGCCTCACAATAATATCTAGTGCCGGAAATGCCGGCCACGGATACGGTACGATGGGACTGCCAAACGCATCACCGTTTGTTATCACGGTGGGCGCAGTCACAAACAACGTAAACGTCGGGTATGGTGCCTTCAAGGGGCAGCCAAGGTTTGGCAACACCACAATTCATGCAAACGATATCGTGGATTTCTCAAGCAGAGGGCCGTCAGTACTTGGCGATCCAAAACCTGACATAATGGGCACAGGGGCATACGGCTTTGTCCCATCAAACGTGATAAACTCAAAGCCGAGCACAAAGCGAGAGCCGTTCACAATGTACGGCGGAACAAGCATGGCAGCGCCAGTAGTTGCCGGCTCTGCTGCAATACTGATGGAAAGCCTCAAGTCGCAAAACCAAGACTATACTCCATTTACAATAAAGAGCATGCTCATGTCCACTGCGACCGACCTTGCAAACGATCCGTTCACGCAGGGCTCAGGACTTGTAAATCCATACCGCGCAGTTCAGCTCTTGCGAGGCGAGGGCGGAATGTTTGCAGTGTACAACAATTCGACCTATTCCAACATGAAAAAAATCCTCGATGTCCCACTAAAGACGCTCAATGCAACCGCTTTTGGAATAAGCAACCTGTCACTTCCTGAGAAAAGCCAGCAGCAGACAAGCTGGTTTGGCGGAAGGATTGCACCCGGAGAGAAATCAACCACCGTATTTACCATAGAGAATCCGACAAACCAGACAATCACAGTGAGTATAATGCCAAAATCGCTCCAGCTGGTATCCGAATCATCACTGCACTCGAGCACAAGACTTAACCTGACTGATTCCATATACAACAAGCCAGGAACGTACCGGCCAGACTATATCCGGCTCTCCGAGGTCAAATCCGGCAATCTCTCATCATTATTTGATGAGAATACCATCCCTGATGACTCGCTACTAGTGCTGAACCTGAACTTTGCGTTTCCTGACTTTATGAACAAGACCGAAAAACAATACGCAGCTGACATGAAGATCGCCTCATTATACCTTTATGACTGGAACGATAAGAACAAGGACCAAAAAATTTCAAGCGACGAGCTTTCCATGGTGAACCGTGCAGGCTCCTGGGGAACAGGACAGGAACTGCGTGTAACTGACCCAAAATCAAAGTTCCAGCATACACCGCTTGTCGGGGTGTATGCAGTGCCAACAAAATACTCGTACTGGCTTGGCGATACCAAAAAGAACGCAACCTCGATGGACTATACCATAACTGCAAGCTATTACAAAAAGCAAGAGTGGAGCAGCATCTGGCTTGACACCGGCACAGTAAGAGTGCAGCCAAAATCTACATCCAGCGTCACAGCCACAATAATTGCACCCAAATCTGCAAGCCCCGGGCTGTACCAGGGATTTTTGGAGTTTAGCAGCGCAAACCACACTGTCAACGCACCCGTATCCTATGCGGTGACCACTCCCATACCAGAGCGGGAAAAGACCATAGTAATTCCAGGCTCGCATGGCCAGATAATTTACGGCAACGGATACTTTAAGGGCGCATTTGATATGGTAAACAGGTACAATGCAGGAGATTGGCGCCAGTATTATTTTGAGGTGCAAAACCCGACAGTAAACATTGCATCAATTGACATATCATGGAAGGACCCTGATACCAATCTCTCCGTGTTTGTTATCGACCCGCAGGGAAGGATAGTGCAGACAAACGCGCCGCCAGGAGCATTCGGGCATTTTCTTGACTGGCCCTCATCTGACTGGCTTGGCACCACGATATTTAGCGAGGGCGGCGGATTCTTCCCCGTAAAGAACAAGGACGCAACATCATCAATACTACTTGTGCCGATAAACCAGACAGGAACGTACACTTTGCTGCTCCACAACACGCTATATGGGGGAAGCTCAAAGACAGAGCCATTTACAGTACTGGCAAGGTTCTCATCTCTGAGCAAGGATGACACACCGCCGCAAATATCTGCCGACATTCCGTATTATCTTAATGGCCAGATACCGGTGCCGCAAATAACAGACGAATCACCAACAACTGCAAAATATTACATCGATGATCACATGTGGAATCCGGGCGATTTTATCCCCGATGGGCATCACACACTTAGAATAGAGGCAACAGACAACGCAGGGAACATATCATACAAGACAGTCGAGTTTGTAATGGACAGAACACCACCAAAAATCATCATACAGAATAACACCATAACTGATGGTATGGTGGAATTCCAAGTAGAAGAGCAAAATCCTGCCACAGTATCGGTGACGCTTGCAGACGGGCAGAGGCTGTACAATATAACTAGGATAATGCTGCCTGATATCCCAGGACCGCAAAGGGTGCTAGTGTATGCAAGCGATCTTGCCGGCAACTATGCCAGCACCACCGCATTTTTTCAAATCAAGACAGAATCAATAGAGGTGGTTCCTGAGCCAAGCAGAAAAGAAGACAGCCTTCCCTTATTGATGGCAATAGGAGGCGCAATTGCGATCGGCGCATTATCTGCCATACTGTTTGTGCAAAAAGCAAAAAAACACTGAATTCCTACAATCTTTTAGAAAATCTTCCTTGCTTTTGCCATCTTTTCCAAGATCGCCCTCAAGGCTCCTTCCGCTATTGGATCATTTGGTACTGGAACCGGTCTTCCATCACAGTACATGGTGATGTGACTGCCGCGCTGTCGTACTGCATAAAACCCGAATTTCTGCAAAACCCCGATTCACGCCAATATGATTAGGCGACTCAATTTTGTTTACTATTTCATCTGGCACGGGTTCTAGCATATCTCTATGATCTCTCATGTTTTTCTTCAGCTCGTTAATGGTTTTTCCTTTAGATGGTATTAGGGAACTCTAGACACTGACCAGTGTAGCAAACTTCTCATTTTTATCAAATGTTACCTTGATATGATATCCTGATTATTTACCGTTACCTTGGCTGTCTGTATACTGTTATCACTTTTCCCTTATTACCAATCTTGGATCGAAAAAAGGCTTATTTGACAGCCCATTTGACGTAAGAACGTACATGCCTGAACAAAGCCCTAGTACACTATCAAGAAGGGACTTTTTAAAGCTCATGGGTGCTGCAGGAACTGCGCTCACATTTGCCCCATTTGTTCCGTGGGGCAAGTTCATGCCAAACCCGGACGCTGCAAAACTAGAAAAGGTACCGGTAATTTTACCTGATGGAAACCAGGCAAATGTTAACACTTTTCCAGTAAATCATGCCGAAGTCATTACGTACCCGCAAACCGGGGACAGGGTGCTAGATGAGGAGGCATTCAGGAAATGGCAGTTCATCAGGCTTCCTGCAGAACTTGGCGGCGAGAAAAATGATGTGAGCTCGTTCCGAGCATACAGCATGGTCTGCCTTCATCTGTGGTGCCTGTGGAAGTACTGGCCTCAAGAGGGAAGAAAGAGAGGTGAGTGTCCGTGCCATGGAAGCATGTACAATCCTCTGACTGGGACTGCATTTGCAGGACCTGCATCGCTTCAGGCGCCACCGTCAAACACGCTGGCAAAACTGGAACTGGAGGCAGATGCCAGCGGGGATCTCTGGATTCTTCCAGCAAAGTTCTCGCCAAATGAAAATGGAGTAGTGGGGTATGGCCGTTTCGTTAAGTAGGCGCACAGGCGCAGTCAACTTTTTCTACTGGCTGTGGGACGGCCTTGAGAGGACCATATTCACTGGAATAAAATTCTCGTTCCCATCAAGATTTGTCAGCCCGTTCGGATTTTTAGGAATGCTCACATTCATCGTATTTGTAATACTTGGGATCTCCGGCGCGCTGCTAATGTTCTATTACATGCCAATACTTGATAGGGCCTGGGACAGCGTAGAGAAGATAAACAACGTAGTTCCCTACGGATTCCACATAAGAAACATCCACTACCACGGCTCCAACGCCATGGTGTTGCTTGCCATACTGCACATGTATTACCAGTATTTCAGCGGGCGATACAAGATAAGAAACGAAGTCCTCTGGGTAACAGGTGTCATACTGGGTACCGTGACAATACTTGAGGCGTTCACAGGATACGATATAATATTCTCAGAGAGGGCCGAGCTTGCAATCAGCATAGCTGCATCACTTACCAACTCTATACCGATAGCTGGGCCCACCATACGCGATGCCATGTTCGGCTCGGGATTTTCCGACTTTGTGCTAAGATTCTACGCGCAGCACGTGTTCATTCTGCCACTGGTGATGCTCGGACTTATGGCTGTTCACTTTCCAAGATTTCTGGTATTTGACGTGCCGATGGTCATGGCAATTTCTGGGGCCATACTGATAACGGGAGGAGTATTCCCAATTGACATGGGCTTCAAGTTCGAGCCCACCGTGCCGCCCGGCATCACAGTTCCAGAGTGGTACCTGACGGGTCTTTACGCCTTTTTGAGGACCCAGTATGACAAGTTCGTAACGGGAGTGCTCTGGCCAGGCCTATTCATAGGGGCGTTATTGCTAATACCATTCATGGATAGATACAAAAAGTTCTCATGGAAGGACAGACCGATTATCACGGCATTTGGAATAACAGGAATTGCCCAGATAATGGTGACCACATACTGGGGCTTTTACATCCCTCCGGACACTACCATTCCACTGGTGCAAAGGCTGGTAATTGACCCTGTCTTCTTCTATCTGGTCATGATACTATTGGTGCCACTTGGCTTTGGATTCAGCTACATGATGATAAAAATGGCCCAGGAGGCAGAGCGCAAGGCAAAGCTAAGAAAGGAAAAGGGGCCAAAGCAGGTAGCAGAGATAAGACTTTCACAAAAGTGGCTCAACTGGATAATCGTCGGCCTCATCGCGTTCCAAGTATACCTGAACATTGCCGCCTACAATGCGGCCATCACTGGACTGAACAACCTCTCGCTGTTCTTTACCGGCCTGATACTGATAGTGTTTGCAGGACTGTTCCACGTATACAGGTATGCACTAAGTGAGGCAAAAAGGCCGCCGCCACCGCCACCGGCACAGACACAAGAGCCGCAGATAGAGGCACCGCAGCCATCCGAAATAAAGCAGGAAGAGACAAAGGAGCTCCCAGGCGAGGCTCCAAAACCCGAGTCAAAATAATTCTTCCATCTTATTTTGTTACAAGATCCTCGTCGGATTGATATTTTTGGTCGCATCTAATGTTAAAATATTACACTGCGTAATACGTAATGTATGGCAACAATAAATGTGCGATTATCTGATGAGGAAAAATCGACACTTGAAAAATATGGTAAAATATCTGATGTTGTGAGGGAGGCAATACGCCTGTACGTTAACAACAAAAAATCCGTGGAAACTCTGAAAAAATTAAAAGAATACCAAAAGAAAAACCGTGTGACTACAACTGAAGAAATAGTTGCCATGATAAGAGCTGACAGAGATACACGTTGAGAGTCGTAGTTGCAGATACAAGTTATATCGTGGAAGGACTTTTCAACAACGCCTCATTATTCGATGATCAGATTGTCTGTACTGCTAGTTATGGTCTGCATGAGATTCTAAATGCTGTATGGAAACACCAAACATTGCTAAGACGGATTAAAGATGGTCAACCTATAGTGGATGCACTTTTTGATCTGATATCCTCCGGCACAATACAACTCCTGACACCAAAAGTTGAAACTATGAAAAATGCATATGATTTTGCGGTAAAAACCAAAGTGCCTGTCTACGACACCATGTTTGTCGCACTTGCAAAAGAGATGAGAGTGGAATTGTTGACATTTGATAAAAAGCAGGCGGCGATCTTTAATCACTGGAGATACGACTTTTCTTAGGCAAGCTTTATAAGAATTACAACATCCCAAAAAATCGTTGAGCAATACCCCAACATCAAGTCATGCATATGGGATTGGCATAATAGCAGTCATTGTCGGCGTTGCAATGGGAATAGGATACTATCAAATGTATTACCTTCCAGAAGAATCGGCAAAGCCGTCAGTCTCGCACGAAATACTAGAGCCGGTCGATGTCACAAAAATTGACATAATCCCCGGATCCGCACTTCCGGACCAAAAGGACAACTTTGTGCCAAAGCTTGTCAACATACAGCTTGGAATAGACAACAAAGTTATCTGGCACAACTCTGATGATACGCCGCATACTGTTACGCCAGACCACAATGTGGCCGATTCGTACAGCGGTCAGTTTGGCTCGCCAGGGGTCATAAAGGCGGGGGAGACATACGAGTTCCTGTTCACAGAGGACACCGAAATAGAATACCATTGTCAACCGCACCCGTGGATGAAGGGCAAGCTGATTGTAACAAAGCAGAGATTCTAGGCAAGCTCTGCAAAAAACACGTCACTTTCAACCTCTTTGTGCTGCTCTATTATTGATGCCCGGAATTTGACCTCGTACCTTTTTTGCGGCTCAAAAGTAATTATGGCGGAAAACTCGGCCCTGTTCTGAAGCATGACGTCCTTGCTGATAAAAAGGCGCGAGCTCCTCGATGAGATCTTTTTGCCGTTAAGCGAGGTAAACAGCATCAGCTCATTGGAGTCAAGTATCTGGGTGTTCAGCACTACCGAGTCGTAGTTTCCGGCATAGTTTACCGTAATGGCACCTGAAAACTCGACATTCGGTCTGATGCTCTTGTTCATTTCTATGAGGATGTCCTTCAATTACACTCTGGCAGCTCTTTTTCTGATAAATAATTTTTGAAAATAAAACAAGCCACTGGCCCGCAAAATGCCAATAGCAATTCCCGCATTTTTGGTAGGCAAATTTAGCAGTGACCTGTATTGCTTAGGCTATACTAATTCACAGTAATAAGAATGCTCTAGATTTTATCGCATTATTCCATAATTTTAGAATGACAGATTCAATGCATAGCATGTTGCAAACTCTCAACCTAACAATATGAGAGTAAAATGAATTGTCTTACCCGTACGACTCGAACTTTACTTCAAAGCTTCCGTCAGGACGCTTGTTTCTCTCGGTGACAAATCCCTTTGCCCCAAGATAGTCCATGCAGCCATCTATAGTTCCCTGCCAGCCACATATGTAGAACATTGTGTTCTGCGGCGTGACCTTTTCTCCTATCATCTGCTCAAGGGGCGAGGGCTCACCGTCCTTTGATCTAAGAAAAGTCTCCACCCTGCCTGCCTGGCCGCTCCACGACCTGTTAAACCATTCCTGCGGCCTGCTTATTGCGGCGCGGTATCTAAAGTTCCACTTGTCACGTCCCCTGTCTATGCTCTCCATCTCCAAATCAGTGAAAAGCTGCTTGTAGCTTAGCTCATCGACATAGCTTGCCCCATGCAGCACAACAATCTCCCTTTTATCACCTATTGCGTGCAAATGCTGCGCAAAGCTGACAAATGGGGCAATCCCGGTTCCTCCGCCAAGGCATACTATACGTCGTTCATCTTTTCTGCCGTCCGGGAGTTTGTCATTGATGAGCAGTGCTGCGCCCGTTGGCTTGACCCATGTTACCTCATCGCCTTCCTTTGCGTTGAACAGCTGTGTTGTAAGCCTGCCAGGTAATGGTTTTCTTACCCACCTGATTACAAGCTCGATGAATTTTTTATTCTCAGGATGTGATGCAATGGAATACGCGCGCCTGATGACCTTTCCCTCGCTTGGCACATTCATCCCTATTGTGATGAACTGTCCTGCCTTGTAGTCAGGGATGATGCCGTCGTTTGGAACTAGCCTGAAAATAGCCAAGTCCTCTTTTAGTAGTTGAACATAAGTAAGGGTAGCCTTGTTTTCTACAACCACAGACAGACCTCGGCTATGACGGTTAAATATTTTATGTTAGTTGATAATCAATTTTTTCCACTTCTAGCTAAACGTAAATAATCAGTCTACAGCTTGGTAATCGATCAGAAGTTTTCTGGTTAATTGGGCCGGTCGTCTAGACTGGTAGGATACGCCCTTGGCATGGGTGAGATCGAGGGTTCAAATCCCTCCCGGTCCATTTATCATTTTACCGACTCTAGCATCTGCCTTATCTCCGGATCCTCACTCTCAACGCTCTCAAGCAGGTCGGGGCTGCCTATGTCTATTGCTGATTTAATCGCACTCTTTCTGACCTCGATGTTCGGATCGGCAAGGCACTTTGCTATTGTCTGCACTGCCTGGCGCGCCTTCAGGTGTCCTAGGGCACCAACTGCACAAGATCTTACCATCGCGCTCTGATCATCTGCAAGTGCGATTATAGACGGTATGGCCTCATGCGAGTTCCTGTTGGCAAGAACGAGCGCCAGGTACCCCCTGACGTTCTTGCTCTGATGCCCAAGACTTTTTACCAGAATATCAGATATCTCGTTACTGTTTAGCAATAATGCACTGAACGCCTCACCCCTTATCTCAATGTCAGCATCATCAAGCCTTGATACTATCTTGTCTATTATTTTGGGATCGTCCGTCTGGGAGAGCGACTCGAGCATCTTTTTCTTTTCATCCTTTGTTCCTTCCCTCAATATCTTGCAAATCCGCTCAAATGAGCTCATTTTAGATTGGTATTGCCGCAATGCAAATAAGAAATTTTGGAATATGCACGCAAAATCCGTTTTAGCTTTAAATTATCCAAATATTCCTATGATGACATGTCCAGCGAAAACAGAGACGTAATTTTCATTGGCAAGAAACCTTTGATGGCGTATGTAACATCCACGCTCATTCAATTGGCGAACTTGCCAGCAGTGCATATCAAAGCCAGAGGACTCAGCATAGGACGTGCAGTAGACGTTGCACAAATCATCTCGCGAAAGACAGAGAATGCTGGATACTCTATAGGCGAAATAAAGATAGGCTCTGAACAGCTCGAATCAAAAGACGGTAAGTCACGAAACGTATCGACAATCGAAATCGAAGTAAAGAGAAACGCACCTTAAGGTCTCTTTACTTGTACTTTTTTATTTTCTCACTTTTGTAGCGCAGCTCAAGGTTCCTGAACTTTGGAAGCTCGACAATATCGTTGAACTGATCAAAGCTTACAAGATTTTTTCCTACCTTTGATGTTGTGCCGGATTTTCTTAGCTCTTTGAGCACCCGCATAGTGGCAAACGTGTTGGCATATAGCACCGAGAGCGGGTACAGCACTATCTTAAAGCCCATCCTGTAAAGCTCCTTTGATGGTATCAGGGGCGTAGCACCGCCCTCTATCATGTTTGCCACAAGGGGGGCGTTGATGGCCTTGCCTATCTGCCTCATCTCATCTATGGTCTTTGGCGCCTCGACAAATACAATGTCGGCACCTATCTTCCTGTAGTATCTGCCCCTCTCTATTGCCTCATCAAGGCTTCTTGTTGCCCTAGCATCGGTCCGCGCAACTATGACAAAGTCCTTACTGCGTCTTGCATCTAGCGCAGCCTGGATCTTTTCTGCATACTCTTCCTTTTCCACAACTTCCTTGCCTGCCATGTGGCCGCACCTTTTGGGCCACCTCTGGTCCTCAAGAAACATCCCTGCAGCCCCGGCACTTTCAAGCTCGCTTACAAGCTTCCAGACACTCAGCGCGTTTCCGTATCCTGTGTCAGAGTCCACTATTACAGGCACCGATACTGCCCTGCAAATTCTTCTTGCGTTATCTACAGTTTCCGTCGCTCCGATGAATCCATAGTCGGGCATCCCAAACAAAGTTGCAGACGTGCCGTACCCTGTCTGGAACATTGCCTCAAATCCTGCCTTCTGAGCTATCTTTGCGCCGATGGCATCGTACACTCCGGGGATGACAAGCGGCCCTGGCCTGCTGATGAGCTTTCTGATATTCAACAAACAGGATCACAGACGAGAATTATTTATCGATTCTCCATAGGAGGCCGATCAGAATACAGGCAGGTACGTATCCTACATAGGATTTAATTACGTCTGGGCTCGAGTTTAGCCAATGATAAAGGCACTATTTACATTGCTAATAGCTGCTGCTATGCTGTCATCAGTATCATTGCTAACAGTTAACGTGTATGCAGAAAATGCAAACTGTAGCAGAGACTGCGAAGCGCCAACACTTGGCGTCTTGGACAACGGACAGAGAGTCGTGGAAAAGGGATTGACAATCAACGGCAGAGCCTTTGATGTTGCCCACCAAATCCAGACTGTCACCACAACAAACGTAAAGACCGGCGGACAAGTAAAGGCAACCCTGATAGTACATGAGAACAACGGAATATCCGGAATACGAGAGGTTGCGCTATCAATTGCCGACTATAAGGACGAC
The DNA here is from genome assembly GCF_000723185.1 of Candidatus Nitrosotenuis uzonensis. NCBI lineage: Archaea > Thermoproteati > Nitrososphaerota > Candidatus Nitrosotenuis > Candidatus Nitrosotenuis uzonensis. The sequence continues at coordinate 361,756 of NZ_CBTY010000009.1, read as the reverse complement.
CGCAACAGGAACGAGATTGCCACAATAATATACAACCAGGCCTTCACAGGAGTGCAAAGTGTCAGTCTTGTTGACCCAGAAGGCATCCTAAAGGACGTCTCTGTCAAGCCGACACCGATTGACCAGTTCACGACAAGCCTGGAATTCTCTTTTGTCGTTGCCAAGCCAGTTGATGCGTCTGCAATACTGATTCAGACTGTGGATGAGAGCAGAAGCTCAAGGACCAACGTCTTCCTTGACGCAATAGCAGTAACTGGAAAGTCGATGGTTGAAAAGCCAGCAGAGCCTGCAAGGGATGTACCTGCACCACTGCAACAGGTAAAGAGCGGCGTCAAACCGCAAAACGTAGAATGCAGACAGGGAATGGAGCTGATATTCCGCACATCAAACGGTGCGCCCGCATGTGTCTATCCGTTCACAGCCAAAGTTCTAAAGAACTTGGGCCTGGCAAACTAGACTTACAACCTTTTTCTTATTTTTACTCTATCTTGATTTCTTTCTCGTTCTCGTCAAGCTTGCGCAGCTCCGACTCGAGAAACTTTCTGTACTTTTGCAGCTCTTCTTTTGTCATCTTTGAGCTGTTCTGGCCGAGAACTGATGCCATCATGCCCATCCTCTCTATCAGGTCCATGGCCACGAACCTGCCTACATTTTTGACCCTCATGAGCACGTCAAGCTGATTCCTCACTATCTTGCCTACCGCCTCTATGTCGTCCGCTGTGGCGCGGCCCTTCTTTGTTATCTGGTACTTGCCGTCCTTTGACTCTTCAATCAGCCCCTCATCTAAAAGCCTGCCAAGAAGCGGATAGATTAGTCCGGGCGAGGGTCTCCACCTGCCTTCACTTTGTTCCACGGCAGCATCGATGATCTCCTTTCCGGTGTGCGGCTTTGCCTGCAGCAGCTCCAGGATGTAATACCTTGAGAAGCCCCTTGGCACGGAGCTTGCGACGCGCTGCAGCCAGTCTGATGCCATCACTAGCGATATCGCTAGCGATAAATATAAGCATTCTGCGATCCGAAAAATCCAGTTTCAACACATATTTAGGCGATTTTTTGAAGCAAAAGATAGCCATGGTCGATTCCTTAGAGTATGATTTGATTATAGTGGGCTCCGGCCTTGCAGGACTGCGCGCAGCAATCGAGGCTGCAAAGACGGGCCCGTCGCTGAAGATCGGGGTAGTATCAAAGGTGCAGGTGATGCGCTCGCATTCAGTGTCTGCCGAGGGCGGAACTGCCGCAGTACTGTTTGAGGAGGAAGGTGACACCATAGAGTCTCACATTTACGATACCGTAAAGGGAAGCGACTTTCTTGCAGACCAGGACGTGGCAGAGCGATTGTGCAAGGAGATGCCGCGCGAGGTCTACCAGCTGGAGCACTGGGGCATGCCCTGGTCAAGAAGAAAGGACGGAAGGATAGGACAGAGAAACTTTGGAGGATACAGCTTTCCGCGTGCAACTTATGCATCAGACAAGGTCGGATTTTTTGAGATGCAGACACTCTATGATACGTGCCAAAAGTTTGACAACATAGAATTTCTAAACGAGTGGTTTGTCACAAGCATAATCCATGATGGGCAGCAGTTCCTTGGCGTGACTGCAATCGAGCTCTCAAGCGGAACGTTTTACACCATAAAGGCAAAGGCACTGATAATATCGACTGGCGGCGCAGGAAGAATCTACAGCTTTTCAACTTATGCGTTATCATCGACCCCGGACGGCCTTGACATGGCGTACCGGGCAGGGCTTGCACTAAAGGACATGGAGTTTGTCCAGTTCCATCCTACAGGAATACTTCCCTCCGGAATACTGATCACAGAGGGGGCAAGGGGGGAGGGTGGATACCTGATAAACAAGGACGGCGAGAGATTCATGAAAAGATACGCCCCAAGCAAGATGGAGCTTGCACCAAGGGATATAGTATCAAGAGCGATAATGACAGAAATACGGGAAGGCCGCGGCTTTCAGCACGAGACAGGCGTTGACTGCATGAAGCTTGACCTGCGACATGTAGGAGATGCGGTAATCAGGGAAAAGCTAGGCGCCATACGAGAGATTAGCATCAAGTTTTCCGGAATAGATCCGGCACAGGAGCCAATGGACATCAGGCCAGTATGCCACTATATGATGGGGGGAATACACACTAACATAGACGGCGCAACGGAGCTAAAGGGCGTGTGGGCCGCAGGCGAGGCAGCATGCAACAGCGTTCATGGGGCAAACAGACTCGGGGCCAACTCGACCTCAGAGTGCATAGTGTGGGGGAAAATAACCGGCGAGCTTGCAGCAAAGTATGCAATGAACGCCAAACACTCATCGCAGTTTCCGTATCATCTTGTGACGCTTGAGGAAAAGAGAATCTACGATGGAATCTTCCGGGGACAGGGAGAGTACAACCCATACGAGGTAAGACAGGAGCTCACAGATATAATGAACGAAAAGGCGTACGTGTTCAGAACCGAAAGCGAGCTTGTTGAGGGATTAAAAAAACTCCAGGACCTGAGAGCAAGGACATGGAAGCACGTAGATGATAAGGCAAAAGAATACAACACAAACTTTACCAACGTGATGGAGCTTGACTCTATGTTCAGGGTGGCAGAGGTCGTACTTATTGGCGCAATCAACAGAAAAGAATCGCGAGGCTCGCATGCAAGACTTGACTATCCGCAGAGGGACGATGCAAACTTTTTACACCACACACTTGCATACTATGATCCAAAAGGTCCAATTATGAAAAAGCACCCAGTAACCATTACAAGGTACCAACCGGTGGAGAGAAAATACTAGATGAAGCGAAACGAAAACAGGGAAGGCATCAAGGGAATGGCAAACCCAGGCCGATACGGAATAGAAAGGCTCGCATACTGGCTGATGAGGATAACGGGGCTAGGTCTGCTGGCATACTTTATCGGCCACATCTACGAGACAAGCTCGATTCTGAGCGGCAAGGATGCATGGGACTCGATGCTAGAGATGACGCAGACAACCGAAGGACACGTACTGCTTACACTTGTAATAGGAATGTGCGTATTTCATACTGCAAACGGGATACGCGTGATGCTGGGCCACGGAGGAATCGGCGTAGGCAAGCCGGCAAGGCCTGACTATCCTTACATTCCGGCATCGCAGAACAACATGCACAAGCTCTGCATTTACGCATCAATCGGGCTTGCCGCACTTGCAATGATGTACGGGGCATCCGTACTGTTTGGTGAATAGAATGCGAGAAAGCACTGTGATGAAAATACACTATGCCACGGCGCTTGGCGCAGTAGTGCTGGTAGCAGTGCATATTTTATTTAGAATTACGATGATGGACTATTCCGAATCACTGCACTATGAGAACGTGCTTGCAAACTACAAGTTCGTCCCTTATGCGATAATGCTCGAGCTCATACTGGTGCTATTATCAGTGCACGGCTTTAACGGCCTGAGGGTCATACTGCTTGAGCTAAAGCAGGGAAGATCATACGAGAAGGCAGTGACATACGGCTGCATCGCTGCAATGGGCGGCCTTATTGCGTATGGTTCAAGGACTATATTGATGGCAAGCATGGGGATGACATAGATGAGCCAGACGCGCGATATTGCAAGGGAAGACTCGTCAACAGAGATATCATCATCAAGGACTGTAACTTTGCGAATTGCCAAATACAACCCGGAGCACGATTCCGCCCCGCAGTTTGCAGACTACAAGGTGCCATACGAGAGGTGGACTACCGTGCTTGATGCCATACTTGATGTCAAAAAGCACCTTGACCACTCTGTGGCAGTAAGGTACTCTTGCAGGCAGGCCTCGTGCGGCTCTTGCGGAATGAAGATAAATGGCAGGCCGCGACTTGCGTGCTTTACCAAGATATCGGAGCTGAACTCGGATGTAATAACAATAGAGCCGATGAACAACTATCCTGTTGTAAGGGATCTTGTAGTTGACCTAAAGCAGCTAATATCAAACCACAAAAAGATGATGCCATTTGTGGTACGAGAGGACTCGGAGATCACATCCCCGACAAAAGAGTTCTCACAGACGCCGGAGCAGCTTGAAGAATACATCCAGTTTGCAAACTGCATCAAGTGTGGATTGTGCAATTCGGCGTGCCCAACTATGGCAACTGACTCGTCATTTCTGGGGCCGCAGGCGCTTGCCCAGGCGTACCGCTACGTGGCAGATAACAGGGACAAGGGCAAGGACAAAAGACTCAGGATAATAGACGAATCGCACGGGATATGGAGATGCCACTTTGCCGGCTCTTGCAGCCAGGTCTGCCCCAAGGGCGTGGACCCTGCAATGGGAATTCAGCTTTTACGGGGATATCTGTTAGGATTTAAAAAATGATCTAGTTTGGCTTTTTCGGGTTAGGGCTGTTGTTTACCTGGTTGTTTATCTGCTCTGCCATAAAATGGTTTGAGACATTTACCTTGACGTCATTGATGCCGTCAAGCTTTAGCAGGTTATCGTGTATGTCCTGAGCTATCTTAAAGCCGAACACTGCAGGACAGAAGGGGCTTGTGAGATGCAAGTCGACCTTGACGTTGGAGCCTTCTATATCCACATTGTCTACAAGCTCAAGGTCTGTAATTGACGTGTTTATCTCAGGGTCTACAATTCCTGAAAGCTCATCGAAGATCTTTCGTCTCAACTCTTGTAAATCCTGAGTCATAAACAACAAATCGTTCATGCTATATATAACCATTATAATTGCTAGTTTGATGTATCGGTCGCGTTTTGACCAAAGCTTGGACAAGTTCACGCTAGACTATGTCTCATCGATTTCCGATGATTCTGAGATTGCCATGTATGATATCATCGGGAGTCAGGCCCATGTGATGATGCTGCATGAAAATAAAATTTTGAGCAAAGTGGAGACAAAAAAAATTCTTGCAGCCCTTGAGAAAATAAAAAAAGAAAATCTGTCCTCATCTGATGCAGAAGATATTCATGAATTAATAGAATCACGTGTGGTAAAAAAGATCGGCCTGAAGATCGGAGGCAAGATGCATACTGCAAGGTCAAGGAACGACCAGGTGGCACTTGATCTGCGCATGAAGGTACGCGATGACACAAACATATTATGCAAGTGCATACTGGATTTGATAGATACACTGGTATCTGTTGCAGAAAAGCACACTGATACGCCAATGCCGCTTTATACACATCTTCAGCAGGCGCAAATAGGTACATTTTCACACTTTATGTTATCGTATACAGACTCTTTGTTCCGCGACCTTGACAGGCTGTATGTCACTTATGGAAGGATTAACGAGTCGCCTCTTGGCGCAGGCCCTGTTGGCGGAACAAGCATACCTATTGACAGGAACAGCACTGCAAGGATGCTCGGCTTTAAGGGGCTGGTGGAGAACTCGATTGATGCCACAAGCGGCAGGGACGTGATAGCCGAGTATGCAAGCAATGTGGCAATACTAATGACCGGTCTTTCCAGGATGGCAGAAGACCTGATAATCTGGTCTACCTCAGAGTTTGCGTTCGTAGAGTTGTCAGATAAATTCTCATCACCATCAAGTGTGATGCCGCAAAAAAAGAACCCGGATATTTTAGAGCTTACGCGCGGCAAGGCTGCAAGGGTGATTGGAAATCTGGTGGCAGTGCTTACCACACTCAAGGGGCTTGCCTCAGGGTATGGACGGGACCTGCAGGAGATCAAGCCGTCAGTTTTCTCTACATCGAAAATAGCCGTATCGGCCCTGGTGGTGCTCAATTCCATGTTTGCAACTTTGCATGTAAACAAGCAAAAGATGAGAAGAGTGGCCGGCTCCGGCTACCTTGCCGCCCTTGATGTTGCAGAGGCACTTGTAAACGAGGGGATTTCGTTCAGGATTGCACACAAGATAGTAGGCCAGCTGGTGCACACTGCCCACCGCTCAAACAAATCGCTATCTGAACTGAGTTTGGCGGAAATCAAAAAGTCGCTAACTGAGAAGCAAATAGAGCCAAAGAAACTGCTCAAGGTAATCTCCTCAATTGATATCAATACCTCACTGGAGGGCAGAGTGTCAAGGGGCTCGTCTGGCTTTGCAGAGCAAAAGAGGATGGTTGCAGACAGGCGTGCAAAGGCCCAGGCATATCGCTCGGGAACGACAAAAAGGGCAGCCGATGTGGATGCTGCACTCAAAGGACTTTCTGTAAAGATCCACTCGATAATAAAATAATGTGTAATCGCAGAAAAATTAGCAATACCGCAAGACGCAACATCTCATTTTAAAAAAGGTACAGCCAGACGCTGTACCACTTTATGATCCGCCTGATTTTACAAGCTCGTATTCTTTTGTAGCCTTTTCTATTGCCGCGTTGTATTGGACTTTAGCTATTTTTGTCTCATCACCGTTTGCATCTGAGATTGCCTTCTGGTAGGTTTTCTGTGCATCAAGTACTGCCTTTTGATAGGCAGTCTTGCATCTTTCAAATCGGTCTGGCTTGGTTTAGTCAGTGACTTGTTGTATTGTTCTTGGGCTTGTGCTATTTTATTATCTCTGATTTTTTTTGCGTTGGCAATAATCTGATCAAATGTTTTTTACTTCTTGGCGCTTTTGCTCATCATTGAGTTCTTCTAGTGTCTTCTCTAGTTGTATTCTTGCTTTAACAACGGTGTCGGTGAACTCTATTTCAGATTCGTAAACTGACTTGTTGTATAGTTCCTTTGGGGTATCTGAAAATACTACTTGTGGATAAGCCGCAAATGCAGTCAACATCAAAACGGCGACAAGAGACGGCGTTATGGATTTGGTCAAGTTTTGCATTTTTTCTTCCTGTGATGATGCTAGTATACATGTGGCATTCGTGAGTACAGTATCAAGTGTTTCAAAACTAATGCGTGGCTGGGGATACGACATATCGGCAACTTCACAACTGATTCCAAAAAACTTAATTGATAGGGACAAATAATCATGCCTAAATTTCCTTTTTGACAAACTCTGGTATTTTTGAAAGAGGAATCTCCTGAACGAATCTGATCACATCGTTTAGCTCCTCGTGCTGATGTTTGTCTACAAGCTTCTTTTCCAGTTTGAAAATCCTGAACGTGGCATTCTTTTGGCGACTACGAACAGGTAATGCCCTCAGGAATAGGAAATCTTGAGAGTTTTACGCCTCCAGTTGAACAAATCAGGGAATTTTGGATTGGTGTAAAAATTTTAGCGGGTTCGCGGGGATTCGGACCCCGGACAGCCGGATTAAAAGTCCGGTACTCTACCTGGCTGAGCTACGAACCCTTCGCAATTCTGCAAATTGTGTATAATTTAGGCCTTTACTAGGCAATTCTGCAAATTGTGAAACTTTAAAAAAGGAAATTCAAACACAAAATCTAGCGCCCTTGTAGTATAGCCCGGTCTAGAATTCGGCCCTGTCACGGCTGAGACGCGAGTTCAAATCCCGCCAAGGGCGCCTTCAAATCTTTGAGCTAATCAATCTTTAAAAATGATTTTTGCGTAATGGTATGGTGGACTGGGTATTTCTTCTTTTAATGTCTGTTGTATTAGAGTGCTCAAAGGCCCACCCGTAGATCATCCGGACCCTGTGATTATAGCGTGCATGGTCTTGACCCATGCGCTTTTTATGGTCTCATCGTTCTTGTTTGTCACCCTCATGACGGTAAGGCCGTTGTAAAGTGCAATCATGCCTCGGGCAATAGCTCTAAGATCAACATCGTCCCTGAAGAATCCACCATCCGTCCTCATCTGCCTTAGAAACTCTGTGACAATCTCGTCGAGATTTTTTCTCTGCTGGATTATCATCTGCTTGATCTTTTTGTTGTGCAGTGATTCTGTCACCCCTTCAAGCCAAGCTCTCTCGGTGTTCTTTTCCTTTGCAACCATATCGTCGTAAAACTTGCCCAGATCAGATGCAAGATTTGATTTGTTCTTAAAGAGGCCTTCTCTTATCTCCATTAGCGTCTGTTGGTTCTGCTTGCACATATGATAGAACAGGTCTTCCTTGCTCTGAAAGTACAGATACAAAGTTCCCTTGCTTACCTCTGCAGTTTTGGCAATATCGTCCATCTTGGTGTTGGCATAGCCGTTTTTTGAAAAGTTTTTGAGCGCAGCCTGATAAATGAGGCCTTTCATCTTTGCCCTGTGTTCCTCAGATACCTTTGGCATAAAGACACGCTCAGTCCATCTTATATGAAACGCTCGGTTCTGGCTCTTCCATCTTTATTACAATGCAGTTGCCAAGCCTGCCAAATATTCTCTGGCGATTTTTTCTTGTCAGCAAGAGCCCTAGTATGACGTCAATCACAAACAAAAACGATTTGCCAAAGCTATTCACAAGACTTTGCTTTACTGATATGGGGCCTCCATCAAGGTTTACTGTCTTGATGTTAAGCACTTTCTTTCCAAGCGACTGTCCGTATCTGAATTCCAGTATTGCCCAATAGACGAAAAATGTCAGACTGGAGCCAATTCCAAAGAAGAATCCGTGCGCTGCCCAGAGCCTTGGTTGGTGTTCAAAATTCACCCCGCCCATCCAGAAAAGATCTCCAGGCCACAGTGCAAATACCAAAATCGAATGCACAGTGAATATTCCTATCCAAATAATGACAAAATCAACAAGCCACGCAAAGAACCTATCGCGCCACTTTGCAATCCGAATCTCCCTGATTCCGTTCTCTGTCATGCCCTACTCCACTCGTAACTGCAATCAAAGCACACACCGTCATTTTGCTGACCGTGCCAGGATATGAACACCTCAAGTGATCCGCATGCAGGACAAGAAAATCTCAGGTGGGGAAACTTGGGTCCGTAAATTCTCAGAACGTATGGCTTTTTGAACATTTGAGAATTCATCCATATCTTGGATGTCTGGATCACTTGAGGATTCATCAGTCAGGGTCAAATGTTCAGATATAAAAATATAACTGACTGACTGGTCAGTTTGGTTCAATTCTATTTTAATCAAAGGTTATAAACCAAACACTCCCTATCCTAGGAAATGAGAAATCAAAAACTATTGCTTGCAGCAGTAATTACAGCGGCAATCTTCTGGCCTGTACATGGCATGGCGCAGAATGCGGAAGAGACGCAGCCAGCACAGATTCCTTTAGAGGATGCAGAGATTGCACAAGTAACCCAAATTGCACTTGATTTTGTAAGATCAAGTTCGACATTTGCATTTGACGGCATGGAGGACACACTAGTGGTGGACTCTGTTCATGCCATGGAGTCATTTCCAGTGCAGTATAGGGTGCAAATATCGTTTGATTCTGCACACGGCGGATTTGGAGACAGGGAAGGCCAAGTACTCACGCAAGTGATAACTCATCACAAAATGGACCTGCTAATATCAGAGGGAATAGTAATATCTGCAGTAACGGACGGGCAGTGGGATGAGCTCAACAATCAATTTGTACTAAAGCATCAGCATTTGCCCATACTTGCCCAGCTTGGCAAGCAAGTGCAGATTGGTATGGACCAGAGCGCTGTTTTCGAATCAGAAGGCCTGCAAATAACACTAAAAAGAATTGAGGACTCGAGGTGCCCATCAGATGTGACATGCATACATGCAGGCGATGTGAAGGCAATTGTGAGTGTGACTTATTATGATGCAGATATGGGCCAGTTTACACTAATTAACACTGGAAGCGGCAGCAGCGAAGAGATTGTGCAAAGGTATTCTATAATGCTCACTGATGTTACACCGTATCCAACAAGCTCGCAACCTGCAGGAGATTACACTGCAACAATTCTGGTATCAAAGACTGCACCGCCATCGCCAATACAACAGATCTCAGGTGGAATCCTGCCTGAAAACGTGCTGTGCAATGACGGTCTTGTGCTGATACAAAAGGCGACAAAGCAGTCTAGCGCGTGTGTGAGGCCGGAAACTGCACAAATACTTGCAGAGCGCGGCTGGCTCGTGCTATAGTTTTATCTGTTGCAATATCTCCTTGAGCAGCTCATCATTTGCAGCTGCGATAAAAGATAATCTGGTATCGTAGGAAAGATCAGAGTCAAGATTCTCAAGGTTCTTGTCCAAAATCTTGCCGCCCGCCTCCCTTGCTATAAGGTATCCTGCGGCCATGTCAGTTACACGAATCTTTTCGCGCAGGTCTATGTAGATGTCAATCAGTCCGCGTGAGAACAGTGCAAGCTCAAGTGCGTTTGCGCCCAAATGCCTTGCGTGGTTGGAATTCTCAAAGAGCGGCTGTATGCGCTTTATGAGGCTCGGCTTTGCCCCTGAGACATTAATCCCGACTATCTTGTAAACCGGTTTTTCTTTATGCACATGAATTCTCTTACTATTACAATAGGCCCCCCTGCCCCTTGCAGCCCAGTACATATCACCTGTAGAAAGGTCGGTTACCACCCCAGCAGTAACTGAGCTAAGCTTATCCTCTGTTGCAAACGCAAGAGAGCAGCAGAAAAATGGAATTCCGCGTACTGCGTTAGCAGAGCCATCTATTGCATCCATTATGACAAAACCTTTCGGATTTTTTGAAAGCTCTACTCTACCGCATTCCTCGCCGAGCACAATGCATTCGAACTTTATTTTCTTCAGATAGTCAAGGACAGTCTTTTCTGCAACAACGTCTATCTTTCTTGAAATGTCGCCACCAGCTCCTACGCCATGATCTTTTGCGGCGGCCTTTGTGCCGGCCAGACCCTTGACGTTTTCATACACAAGTTTTGATGCCTCCTTGAGAACGTTGATTGGTTGCACGCCATGTCTATAGTTTTTCGTAATTTAATCTAAGAAAGTCTTGAAAGGATAAATAATCACAAAAGAGTCGTGTTCTTGTGAGCGGCAAGGACCAATCGGTTGTAAGCAAAGAAGCTCTAATGTCTACAAAATCAGGCAAGCAGATAATCAAGCAGGGGCTTTTCAAATCAAAGGGCTTTAGACTGTTCAGCCAGTATAAGGAGGAAGCAGAGGCAGAGTTTCCCAAGTTTGCAGAAAGATTCACAGACGATCTGCTACGGGAGATAAAAAGTGACGCATCACCGGCATCCACGCAAACAGAGTTTGCGCAGGAGGTCGGTACCACGGAGATAACACTGCAGGACTCACAAATCCCTTCAATAAAATCAAGGCTGGAAAACCGCGAGATCCTCAGGGACAGGGTACTTAGAATTCTGAATTCAAATTTTGTCAAGATGACGCTTCCTGTATTCAACGCCCTTTATGATGCAGCTGCAGCATACCATAACAACAAGGATGCGCAAATGCGCCAAGATTTGGTGGATGGACACATAATCGCAATAGATCTGAGCGAGCCGATGGACAGGATAATTGACAAAGACGAAGATCTTGAATATCTTGATGATTACAAGCTTATGAACCCATACATTCTAAAGATTGCCCGGGCCAAGATTGCCAAGGCAGGTGAGCAGGTGCTTCAGGAGTTCGAGGACGGATTCAAGGATGCAAGACTTGGTCAGTACATAGACGCCAAGCTAAAGATGAACCCAAGAAAGATAACAGAAGAGCAGATGAACCAATGTTACAAAAAATATCGCGCAGTAATGGGTACTGCTGGCAGGAACATGGCACTTGCAAAAAATCCGCTAGGGGAGCTATTCTACCTTGGGATGGCAAGGGCTGCAGAATGCGTCGGATGCGGCAACGAGATAGAGGACTCGATAAAAAACAAGTTTGTCAAGGTGCCATCATGGCCATTATACTATACACTACTAACAAATGATGTGAAGCAGGGCTTTGATTTTACAATGAAAAAAAGTGAACTGTACCTTTCTGATGCAAGGCTTGCAATGGAGCTTTTGCCAAAGGACTTTACACACTCTGAATTCCTGGAATTCCTGTTCCTTACTGTAGAACACTACAACCAGTACTGGTACAACCAGCTAGGCAAGCTCAACATATGGTCAGAGCTGTCTGCAAACCTTCCGAGGTAATAGCATATGATGTGGTCTGAAAAATACCGCCCGCAGAAAATTTCAGACATGGTTGGCAACGAGGAGGCGCGCAAGTCGTTTGTTGAATGGCTTGCCAAATGGAAAAAGGGAACAAAGCCAATACTGCTCGTGGGACCGCCTGGCATAGGCAAGACCACGCTTGCAAAGGTGGCTGCAAAAGAGTTCGGATACGATCTTGTGGGACTGAACGCAAGCGATGTGAGAAACAAGGCCAACATAAAGGAGATACTCGCACCGCTACTTGGAAACACGTCACTTCTTGGAAGAGCTCTGATTTTCGTTGACGAGGTAGATGGAATACATGGGAGGGCCGACTTTGGTGGTGCAGAGGCTCTAATTGACATACTAAAGGAGCCCACGGTGCCGATAATACTTGCAGCCAACTCTGAGCAGTCAGATAAGATGCGGTCGATAAAAAAAGCAACAAAGACTATCCATCTCAAGCCACTGCCTCCAAGACTGCTTGCGCTTTACCTGCACAAGGTACTCAAAGAAGAAGGGGCAAAATTGAGCCCGGGTGCCATGATAAAAATAATCACCGAGTCAAGGGGGGATATCCGCTCGCTCTTGAACATAGCGCAGGCAAACGTGTCTGGATTTGAGCCTGCGACTGAGAAATCATTTGAAATGTTGGATGTAGAATCTGCGATTGGTGCATTCTTTAAGGCAAAGTCAAGGGAGGAAGCACAGGCCGTCCTGTATTCTATGAGAATTGATCCGAGAGAAAAGATCTCGGCGTTCTATTCCAGCATAGTGACAAGCAGCCTTGCGGCAAAAGAGATGGCGCGCATGCTTGATATCATCTCGCGAGCAGACGTGCTTTACGGAAGAATAATGAGAACGCAAGAATGGAGACTTCTTCGTTACCTTGATAACATACTCCTGGATCTATATGGGCAGGGCATACCTGTACAGTACTCCCAGTACAACCTGCCCTGGCCCACGCTTAATAGGATAAGGTGGGACGGCAAAAAGATAAAAGAGATCTCTGGCGCTCTAGCTAAACAATTTCACATATCAAGGAGCACGTTTGCGACGTTTTTCTTCCAGTATGTACTGTTTTGTATCAAGAACAAAAAGCTAGAACTTGATCTGGGCTCCGAATACGAGGAGACAATACAAAAAGAGATGGAACTTTTAAGATGAGCTGGCGCAAAATAGCAATGAAGTTTCCCGGCACCTGCATAGTGTGCAACCAGAAAATCGAGGTAAACGAGATAGGACTGTGGTCCAAGGGGGCGGGAGTAAAACACGAAAGGTGCGCTGCCAAGGAAATAAAGGAGCTGAACTGCGCAATATGTGGCGGTCCGACAGGTTGCGCAAGGTGCGAATTTCAGGATGACTGCGACAGGGAAGCGGTCTCAGGAATGTGTGTGTGCAAAAACTGTCTTGATTCCAAGGATCCGTATTTGGCATACAAGAAAGCCGTAATGAAGGGGTTTCCTGTCTTTGAGATGAACTCGGACTGAAAATCCGCTGAGGGGCCTCTCAAAGCAAGCTCATCGTTTTGATCAAATTAGGTCATATCAAACCATACAAACAACATAAAAATTACTTGGCAAAGTTCATCAACAAGAAAAGCGAGGAAGCCCAAAACAGGGATGGAAGAGTGATCTTTTTCTCAAAGACGCCGCCTGATCCTGGAGAAACAGAAGGCGGTAAAACAGACACACAACAGGAGATAACAGAGTTTTCCAAGCTTGTAAAAAATCAGGAAGAGAAGATATTTGAGGGAAAAAAGAAGGACCGTATTGCTACCGTTACTGATCTTATAGAGGAAGAAAAAAAGGCAATTGCCAACATACAGGTGCTGATAAAAAAGCAGTCGCAGAGCCTTGAGCGCGCAAGAAAACTGTTCAGAGAAAAACAGTCTATGCTTGATGCAGAGCTTAACCGCAAGTCAAGCATGTTCACAAATGACAAATTCAGTATCATGGGACATCTTTCATCTAAAATGGCGCACGACATACGAAATCCGCTCAACGTCATCAAGGTACAGGTGGACCTTTTGAAGCTACGATACTCAAAACAGGAGGATACCATGATGCTTGACTCGCTAAACAGGATGGAAAAGGCAGTGTACGGAATAACCAATCAGCTCAACGACGTTCTGAACTTTCTCAGAGAGTCGCCAATACAGTGCGAAAGCGTCAGCTTTTTGAAGATACTGGAAGAATCACTTTCATATATCCAAAAACCGGATAATGTGAGAATAGACATGCCATCAGATGATGTTATGCTGTTTTGCGATGCCAACAAAATGCAGCGTGTGTTTGTAAATATGATCCAAAACTCTATACAGGCAATGGAAAACGGAGGCACGATCACATTCAGCATTATAGATGGCCAGAACGAGACGAAAATAGAGATAAGCGACACAGGAAAGGGCATAAATGAAGAGCTTTTGCCAAAAATATTCGAGCCACTGTTTACCACAAAAAATGACGGAACGGGGCTGGGCCTGCCAATATGCAAGAAGATAATTGAGGATCACGGAGGCTCGATTTCCGTTAGGGATGGGCCTACGACCTTTACCATAACGCTTCCAAAATCCGAGCCGAGCTAGCGCACAAGTGCGCTCATACCTTATCTAAAAGATTAAAATCTGACTTGATGGAGCCTAGTGTAATGGCAGATGAGAGCACCAAGATGGAGACAGCAAAGCAGGAGCAAAAAATCGAATACCAAGTACCTCCATACAATCCCACACACGTGCTGAGCCCAGAATACGAGGGAACATCAAACTATGAGGTCGGAATAGCGCAGTTAAGAAGGGAAAAACTAGAGCGGCTGGAAAGGCTCAAGGCGGACCCGGAAGCAAGCCAAGCCCAAATTCGTCAGGCAGAAGAAGATCTAAAGACACTTGAATACCTTTATGAGAATTATCACATCGGCATGAATGTCTTTAGGACTGCAAAAGGCGGCAGGGACAAGCTAAGGGAATAGAGATGCGATCTGGCTGGAACGTTAACCTGAAATCTTAAATTAATATAGCCTCTGGCATTTCCATAAATGCGGGCTGTATGCATTCAGATAAAATTGAAAAATTTTTAGAAAAACAAAAGACTGCGTTGGCTGCAGGAGGACAGGACAGAATCATAGCCCAACACGAAAAGGGGAAGCTGACAGCAAGGGAGAGAATATCATTATTGCTGGACGAGGGAAGCTTTACTGAGATTGACGCACTTGTGACTCACCACTATTACGAGTATGACATGCAGAAAAAGAAATTCTTCACGGACGGTGTGGTTACAGGCTATGGTACGGTTGCTGGTAGGCAGGTCTTTGTATTCGCATATGATTTTACCGTGCTTGGAGGAACGCTCAGCCAGATGGGGGCAAAAAAGATAACAAAGCTGATGGATCATGCAGTGCGCACAGGCTGTCCAATAATAGGAATAATAGACTCGGGAGGAGCCAGAATCCAGGAGGGCATACTAAGTCTTGACGGATTTGCCGACATTTTCTACCATAACGAGCTTGCATCAGGAGTTGTACCGCAGATCACTGCAAGCATCGGCCCTTCCGCAGGTGGTGCAGTGTACTCTCCTGCTATGACTGACTTTGTAATAATGGTGGAAAAGGCAGGAACCATGTATGTTACAGGACCGGAAGTAGTAAAGACTGTTCTTGGGGAGGAGGTCTCATTTGAAGACCTTGGAGGAGCCATGACACACGGAACAAAAAGCGGTGTTGCTCACTTTGTCGCAAAAAATGAATATGATTGCTTTGATAAAATAAAGACGCTTCTTTCCTACATACCATCAAACAATGCGCAGGAACCTCTTGTTGTGCAGACTGATGATGATCCGAACAGGATGGACCACAACCTTATCAACAAAATACCGGAGAACTCCCTACAACCCTATGATATGAAAGAAATCATCATCTCTGTAGTTGACAACCGCACGTTCTTTGAGGTGCATGAACTGTTTGCGCAAAATGTCATAGTGGGATTTGCAAGGCTGAACGGAAAGACAGTTGGAATAGTGGCAAACCAGCCGCTATACCTTGCAGGGGCACTTGACATAGACTCTTCTAACAAGGCATCAAGGTTTATTCGATTCTGTGATGCGTTCAACATTCCAATAATCACTTTTGTCGACACGCCCGGATACATGCCAGGAACCAACCAGGAGCACAACGGGATAATAAGGCACGGCAGCAAGCTGCTGTACGCGTACTGCGAGGCAACAGTGCCCAAGATCACACTCGTAGTAGGCAAGGCGTACGGAGGTGCCTACATAGCAATGGGAAGCAAGAACCTTCGAACCGACATCAACTATGCATGGCCTACGGCCCAGATAGCTGTGCTCGGTTCAGAAGCAGCAGTCAAGATCATGAACAAAAAAGATCTTGATGCAGCAAAGAACCCAGAGGAGCTAAAAAAGCAGCTTACAGCAGAGTTCAACGAAAAGTTTGCCAACCCGTATGTTGCAGCCTCTAACGGCTCGGTGGACGCGGTAATTGATCCTGCTCAGACAAGACCGATGCTCATAAAGGCACTTGAGATGCTTGCAAACAAACGCGACAAACAACTTCCTCGAAAACACGGAAACATCAACCTGTGAGCGATATGATAAAAAAAGTTCTAATTTCCAACAGGGGAGAAATCGCGCTCCGAGTGATACGCACATGCAAGGCGCTTGGAATAAAGACGGTCGCAGTATACTCTGATGAGGACTATAACTCACTTCACGTCAAAAAGGCAGACGAGGCATACCATATAGGAAAGGCTGCACCAAAGGAAAGCTATCTGAATCAGGAAAAAATAATGCAGGCAATCTTGGCATCAGGAGCTGACGCTGTGCACCCTGGATACGGGTTCCTCTCTGAGAACTCTGACTTTGCAAAATTGTGCGAGGACAACAAGATCAATTTTATCGGCCCGTCTTCTGAGTCGATGGATCTTTGCGGTGACAAGATGAGATGCAAGGCCGCAATGCTGAAGGCAAAAGTGCCGACCGTCCCTGGAAGCCCTGACCTTGTAAAGGATGTGGAAGAGGCACTTGATATTGCAAACCAAATCAAGTATCCCGTTCTTCTCAAGTCAGTGTACGGCGGAGGGGGCAGGGGTATCAGACTTGTAAACAACGACAAGGAGCTACGTGAGGCTTACGATACGGTGACTGGAGAATCTATTGCGGCGTTCGGCAAATCTGCAATACTTGTAGAAAAATTCCTAGAGAAGACTCGTCACATCGAGTACCAGATGGCAAGGGACAAGCACGGCAACACTGTCCACCTGTTTGAAAGAGAGTGCTCAATTCAGCGACGCAACCAGAAGCTAATCGAGCAGACGCCTTCCCCGGTGGTAGACCAAAAGACAAGAGACATGGTAGGTGAGCTTGTGGTAAACGCTGCAAAGGCAGTAGACTATACCAACCTTGGAACAGCCGAATTTCTCAGGGCCGATAACGGCGAGTTTTACTTTATCGAGATAAACGCAAGACTGCAAGTTGAGCACCCAATCACGGAACTAGTATCGGGGCTTGACCTGGTAAAACTGCAGATTGACATTGCCAACGGTGAACCACTGCCGTTCAAACAAAAGGATCTTAGGATGAATGGGTACGCAATAGAATGCAGAATAAATGCAGAGGATACGTTCCTTGACTTTGCCCCTTCTACTGGACCTGTGCCTGATGTCACAATACCTTCAGGGCCTGGTGTCAGATGTGATACATACTTGTACCCTGGATGCACCGTATCGCCATTCTATGACTCGCTGATGGCAAAGCTCTGTACTTGGGGACAGACATTTGATGAGTCAAGGCTTAGAATGCTTAACGCACTAAATGACTTTTACATACAGGGTGTGGAGACATCAATTCCTCTCTACAAGACAATACTAAAGTCAGAAGAGTACAAAAGAGGAGATCTTTCAACTGACTTTCTGAAAAGATACAACATGATAGAGAGGCTGGCGCAGGATCTCAAGGAAGAAAAACTTGCAAACAAGGACACCGCGCTTGCTGCAGCAATAATACACTCCGAGTATCTCAAAGGACGAGTAAAGAACAGTGCTGACACCGACCGCTCATGGAAAAACATGCTGGGATAAACATGGAATACAAAATCGAGGACGTCACAGGAACATTCAACGGCCAGATTACCAAAAATCTCGGCAACAACGAGTATTTGATAAAGATAGGATCCGATGAGCACAATCTGAGGATTCTTGCCATGGACTCTAAGGGAATCGAGTTCATACTTGATCAGAAATATCACAAAGTCAAGTATCTTGAGAATACTACATCTCAGATGAACATGGTGGTGGACGGAGTGCCTATGAAGATTGGCATGAACTCGCAGTTTGATTCTATAGTATACAAGAATTCCGGCGGCGGGGACAGTGCCAACTCGCAGACAAACCTGCACAGCCAGATCCCTGGAAAGGTGGTCTCCATCAATGTAGGAGAAGGAGACTCTGTCAAGAAAGGCGACGTAGTATGCGTGCTAGAGTCGATGAAGATGCAGGTATCAATCAAGGCGCACAAAGACGGCAACGTAAGAAAGATCAAAGTCAAGACCGGCGGCTCTGTCGCAAAGAACGACGTGCTTGCAGAAATAGAATAAAAAATTTAATTGGATTTTTTTAGAAAGTCGATTATTTCCTGGTAGTTGGGTTCCACAAGGGGATTGTCTGAGACCCACTTGTATCTGACTATCCCGTTCTCGTCCAGTATGAACACCGAACGCTTGGCTGCATCATATCCTTTGACGTGCAAAAGATCCGGCATCAGTATGTCATAGTCGCGTATGGTCTTGGACTTGTAGTCGCCAAGAATGGGATATTTGATGTTGAACTTTTCAGCGAACGCCTTGTTTGCAAATGGCCCATCGTTGGAGATGCCGATTACCTGAGCTCCGAGATTTTGTATCTCGCCCCATCGGTCCTGAAACGTGCACATCTCAGTGGTGCACACAGGAGAGCTGGCTGCAACGAAAAACGACAGGACAGTCTTTTTGCCCCTGAACTCGGAGAGCTTTCTGATTTTCAGATCGGTATCGACCAGCTCAAATTCCGGAGCCTTATCGCCTACATTTACTGCCATGCATGAAAAACTCAGCCCGTCATATATCAATCAAACAGATGCGATTTCTGATCGCAAAATTTCATCCAATTTTTTGCATAGCTTTTTATATAAACAAACTGGGTTGGAAGCTGATTTGGTTGGGGAATATGCAGCTGACTATAGTCATGTTCTTCTGATGTTTGGCTTTGCTATAGTGGCAGTTGGACCTGCATTGTTGATATCACGTATGATCTCGCCTCGTAGGAGGAGCAATCCGGTAAAATTCCTGCCAATGGAGGCAGGCCAGGTACCAAAGGGCGAGGGAAGAACCCACTTTATGATGCAGTATTATGCGTACGTTCTGATGTTCGTCATATTTGATGTGATGGCAATATTCCTGTATGCTTGGGGAAGTTCGCTTTTGAATCTGCCCAAGACTGCGACCCTGCCTATTATCGCGTTTTTGGGGATAATGTTTGCTGCCATGGCATTTGCACTATACCAGTCAAAGAGGAGAAACATATGGTAGGTCTTTATACGATTGCATCTGATATGGGAGGTAAGGGTTCGAATTGCTAAAGGATCTTCTGACACCTCAGAATGCCAACGTATTTGTTGGAAAGCTAGGTGACGTCCTTGTCAAAGCAGTTGATGCCCCACTAGGATACGCAATCAACTGGAGCAGACTGTGGTCATTGTGGCCAGTTCACATCGAGACGGCATGCTGTAGCGTAGAGTTCGGCGCAGCGTCAAGTCCAAGATACGATGTGGAAAGATTCGGCATCATCGAGGCGTTCGGGTCCTTGCGACAGTGCGATCTCGTGGTGGTTCAGGGAACCATTACAAGAAAGATGGCGCCAAGACTGCGACTTGTCTACGACCAGATGCCAGAGCCAAAGTACTGCATAGCAATGGGTGCCTGCGCAATCACGGGAGGACTATATTTTGACTCTTACAACGTCCTGCCAGGAATTGACGGCATCATACCAGTGGACGTGTATGTGCCGGGATGCCCCCCTAGACCTGAAACCCTCATACAAGGATGCATGCTATTGCAGGAAAAAATCAAGAGGATGAAGGCTAGGTAGAAATCTTACATGAGCGAACCACAACAAGAAACAAAACCGGTAGCGGCAGAGCAGCCAAAGGAGCTTCCTAAATTTGAAAAGTCGATTGCAGACAAGATAGAGAAAAAATTCGGCGGCAAGGCGGCAATAGAGTTTGTCAAGCCGACAAGAATCAGGGTCAAGGTTGCCAAAGAAGACGTGCTTGACGTAGCCAAATTCATTCGAGACGAACTTCATTTTGATCATGCTGAATCAGTAACGGGGGTGGACTACCCCTCGGACAAGGAAATTGAGGTGGTGTATCATCTTGGCTCGTACACGGATCCAGAGCTTTCAAAGCAGATTCTTGCTCTTGCCACAAGGGCGCCAAGGGAGGAGAACCCAAATCCGGGAAACGACTCGACGCGACTTCCCAGTCTTAGAGATATATTCTACAGCGTAGAGTTCCATGAAAGAGAGTGTTTTGAGATGCTTGGAGTTTACTTTGAAGGTCATCCTGATAACAGAAGACTGCTGCTTCCAGAGGACTGGGCCGACCTTCCACCACTTCGCAAGGACTTTAAGATAAAGGGACGATAAATATGAGCACACAACTTCCGCCTGGACTGCAAATGGAAAAAGTCGACGAGCGAATAATGACGCTCAATGTAGGACCGCAGCATCCTGGATCTGGCCACATGAGGCTGATAGTGAAGATAGATGGCGACTATATTGTATCGTGCGATCCTGACCCGGGCTACGTTCATCGTGGAGAGGAAAAGATGGCAGAGTACAGAAACTACATACAAAACATACCGCACCTTGAGAGGCCTGTAATACACGATTCGTGCAACATATTGTATCCGTACTGTCTTGGGGTAGAGGAGCTTCTTGGAATAGAGGTGCCGGAAAGGGCCAAGTATCTGAGGGTGATTGCATCTGAGCTCAACAGGTGCGTTTACATCCAGTATTGGCTTGCAATTTACGGGATATTTCTTGGCCACTCTACTATGTTCATGTGGCCTGCAGGCGATAGGGAGCTTTTCATCGACGCACTAGAGAAGATGACAGGTGCTAGGGTGACACACGCATACTTTGTGCCAGGAGGAATCAGAAATGATGTACCTGCAAACTTTGAGGACATGCTGCTCAAGCGAGTCAACTATTTTGAAAAGCGCATCAAAGAATACGCCGCAGTATTTTATGATAACCCAATTCTCATATCCAGGACAAGAGATGCTGGCATACTATCAAGAGAGGACGCAATAAGGCTTGGCACTACGGGCTCGACGCTGCGTGCAAGCGGAGTGGACTTTGATCTTAGAAAGAAAGAGCCGTACGATGTGTATGGGGAACTTGATGTTCATTCAAACGTACTAAAGGAAGGCGACGCATACGCGCGATCCAAGATACCTTGGCTTGACATGCTTGAAAGCTGCAACATCATAAGGCAGGCAGTGCAAAAGATGCCCAAGTCCGGCTCTGTAAGAGTGAAGCTAAAGCCAAATCCGAAGGGAGGCAACGATGAGGTCTACAAGAGAGTAGAGTCGGGCCGAGGCTCGCTTGGATGCTATATTGTATCTGATAGCAAGCCAGAACCGTACCGGGTAAAGATGAGCGTCGGTTCGTTCAGGAACATGATCTGTCTTCCATATCTTCTCAAGGGTGAAAAGCTAGGAAACATGCCGGCAGTTTACTGGAGCTTGAACTACTGGCCAGTGGAGGCTGACAGATAAATGTCAACGATAGCACCAAAATTCAGACTAAGCTATTTTATCAAGTCCATTCTGGACAACACGTTCTGGGCAATAACACTGCTCACACTCATAGGCCTTCCTTTTGTCCAGGTTATACTGTTCTACCTTGAGCTGCCGGTAATAGGCGGCAAGCTGCTAGACCCATATCTTGCGCTGACAATACTTGCGGACCCTTCAAGGCAGATACCTCTACTCAAATCGTTCATGCAGACGGAATTTTTCAAAATAGCAGTATTTCCTGGCTTTGGATTTGCGGCGCTTCTTGCAGCAGGAACCATATTCGTAGAAAGAAAGATGCTTGCAAAACTACAGCTAAGAGTGGGGCCGTTCTACTGCGGAAAAATAGAAGGGTTGTTGCAGCTTATGAGCGATGGAATCAAGCTTTTATCCAAAGAAATCATAATTCCTGCCAAGGCGGACAAGCCCATATTCTGGGCAGCGCCGGTGCTTTTTGTGGCAACTGCTGCAGCATTTGTCTCGCTTATTCCTGCTGCAGGGGGTGGCTGGGTGGTGGCAGATCTCGATGTGGGGCTGATTGCAGTCTTTGCAATAATAGGATTCTTTCCTGTCATAACTGTGCTATCGTCATGGTCTGCTAACAGCAAGTTCCCATTCATCGGCGGGATCAGGGCACTACACCAGATGGTCTCATTTGAAATTCCACTTATCCTGTCTGTTCTTGGAGTTGTCATACTTACTGGCACACTCAACCTCACCGAGATTGCAGAAAGCCAGGACACTTACTGGTGGATAATATTCTTGCCTATTGGCGCAATCGTGTTCTTTATAGCAATGCTTGCCGAGCTTGAAAGGATTCCGTTTGATCTTCCGGAGGCAGAAAGCGAGATAGTTGCAGGATGGCTCACCGAGTTTTCAGGAATGATGTATGGACTGGTGCAGCTTGGAACCTATCTGAAGCTGTACGCGTTTGCAGCTCTGTTTGTTGTACTGTTCCTTGGAGGATGGAACGGCCCGAACGTATGGCCGCCGTTCCCGGAGGAGATAATCGAGAAGGGAATAGAGGTGGGTCCTGTCACGGCGCACTTTCCAGGGCTGCCACTGCTTGATCAGCAGATGCTCAATGACGTCCTGTGGTTTGTGATCAAAGTTGTCGGAGTGATATTTTTCATACTGCTGCCAAGAGGTGTGTTTCCAAGAATCAGAATCGACATGCTTTTGCACATCGGATGGTACAAGCTAATTGGCCTTGCGTTTGTTAACATCTTTATAGCTCTCGGCTTGCTGTATGCCGGGGTACTAGGTCCGGAGGGAATATTGTAATGGGGACAGCAACTGGAATCATCAAAGCACTAAACTCTGGAATAAAGCATCTTGCGGTAAAGCGATTCACACTAAGATATCCTGAACAAAAACTAAAGTTCGTAGGAGACGGCTACCAGTTCGATCCTACAACCGGTGTAGGTATAGCAGGGTACAAGGGAAGACACATGCTGTTCCATGACCACTGCACGGGGTGCCAGCTGTGCTCCATTGCCTGCGAGGGAGTGGCAGAGGCAATTGCCATGGTAAAGGTCCAGGAAGAATGGAAGCACAACAAAAAGGGAATCATGCCACAGATAGACTATGGCAAGTGCGTCTTTTGCGGTCTTTGCGTTGATGCGTGCCCATTCTACGCACTATACATGACAAACGATTACGAGTTATCATCATTTTCAAAAGAGGCGCTAATTTACACACCTGCTCAGCTGCAGGTAAAGCCTAATGTCCAGCAGGACGCAGAGCTGATATTTGACGACCCAAGAGGTGCCAAGCATGGCTGACGCTGTATTTCTGGCATTGTCAATTATGACAATAGGCTCTGCCATTGCCGCACTTGAGGTCCGCTCGCTCATTTACGGCTCCATTGCTCTGATGGGAACACTTGGTGGAATTGCCGGATTTTTCCTTCTTTTGGACTCGCCGTTTGTAGCTATGTTCCAGATTGCCGTGTATATTGGCTCAATAGCAGTGCTGATACTTTTCACCGTAATGCTTGTGCGCAGACAGCTGATATTTATCAAGATAGAAGACAAGCGAAGGCGATATGCCGGAATCGGCCTCATGCTTGTAATGATGGTAGGACTAGGTGCCGTCGTATTGGGCTCTGGAATTAAATCAATCCAGACAGATGCTCCGCCGGTAGACTTTAGGGAAATCGGAGGCGACTTTCTGACATACTACTGGCCGGCGCTAGTACTGATGGGATTCATCTTGGCAGCGTCAGTAATAGGCGCACTTACTTTAGCTAGAAGGGAGGATGTAACAAATGAGCAACACACTGCTTGACTTTATGATTGTCTCAATTGCATTGCTTGCAATTGGAATCTACGGGGTATCTGTAAAGAGAAATGCAATACGCATGCTCTTTGCTATCGAGATAATAGTGAACGCAGCCAACCTCAACCTTGTTGCATTCGCAAGGTACTTGCCTGGAAGTGAGGGCCAGACATTTGCGCTGTTCTCAATCGCAATTGCCGCAGCCGAAGTGGGAGTTGGCCTGGCGCTAATAATCGTGGCATACAGAATGTACAAGAACGTTGACATTGCAGAATTCAGGAGTTTGAAGGGCTAGTGGAATACGCATTATTACAGGCAGTTTTCCTGCCTCTTCTACTGGCACCAGTGGCTTACATCATCGGAAGAAGGATGGGTACGAACGCAGCAACTTGGTTCACGTTTGCCATTCTGGCGTACACCACATTCCTGATAATTAATGCTTCACTGCAACCCAGCTACGAAGAGCATTATGTCTGGACGCAGATGTTCGGCGAGTTTGGCTTCAAGCTTGACGGGCTTGCAATACCGTTTGCAATCATAATCTATGTGCTGAGCACGATTCTTGCACTTTATTCCAAGCCATACATGCTCCACAAGTTCAAGGAAATGTATGAGGAACAGGTGCACGGCCACAATGCGGGCTCACACGGAACTCAGACGTCGCTTATCGAGTCTGCCGACCTTACAAAATACATCAACAAGCAGTCTGGAATCTACTTTGCGCTATACCTTGCATTTGCAATGGGAATGCTTGGAACTGTCCTTGCAACCAACCTGATTCAATTTTACATATTCTTTGAGATAATGCTGATTCCGGGTTTCTTCCTTGTGGCATTCTGGGGAGACGGCCCAAGAAGAAGAATCTCGCTAATGTTCTTGTTCTGGACACACGTTGGCGCAGTGGTCCTGCTTTTGGGATTTCTGACAATCGGACTCAGTGTTGGAAGCTTTGACTTTGCAGCGATCCAAGAGTCCAAGATACCAGAGGACGTGGTGATGCTTGCAGCCGTAGCGATAATACTCGGACTAGGCGTCAAGCTTGCAGCATTTATGTTCCACATATGGTTGCCGTACGTCCACGGTGCAGCTCCGACACCAATCAGCGCGCTCTTATCACCTGCCATGATCGGCATAGGCGCATACGGAATCTTTAGACTGATAATCGAGTTTCTGCCAAACGCGTACGCCGACCTTGCAATATGGCTCCACATATGGGGACTATGCACCATGATATACGGCGGGGCTATGGCGCTAATGCAAGATGACGTAAAGCGACTACTTGCATATTCTAGCGTGAGCCAGATGGGCTACATCCTGTTTGGCATAGGCTCTTACTCTGCACTCGGACTTACTGGCGCAGAGTTCATGTATGTTACACACGGCCTCGGCAAAGCTCTTCTCTTCATGACTGCAGGCATACTTATCACGCAGTGCGGCACGCGAAGTCTCTCAAAGCTTGGAGGACTTGCAGGCAAGATGCCCATAACTGCAGTGTGCGCAGTAATAGGCGCGCTCACAATAGCAGGCGTTCCGCCTACTAGCGGATTTATGGGAGAATGGACACTGTTTGCAGGCGCACTTGATACCGCGGTAAAGGCAAACGCTGCAAACGGCGAGATTCTAAGGTATGTCATATTCGGTCTTGGCCTTGTTGCAACCGTACTGACAATGTCTTACATGCTCTGGATGCTAAAGCGAGTATTCTTTGGAAAAATGCCAGAGCACCTCTCTCACGTAAAGGAGGCAAGCTGGTACATGACTGCACCTATGATGGTTCTTGCAGGATTTACCATAGTTGTTGGATTATACCCTGACATCTTTTTTGACAAGATCTTACCATACATGAAAGGAGTGCTTGGTGCATAATGGTAGAATCCAGCATGATGGGATTTGCATTTGAGTTTGGCGGAATTAACGCCTGGCTGGTATGGATACTGCCATTTGTGGCAGCACTGATCATACCTGCGGTGGGCAAGGTGTCCAAGGGTGCCACTGGCGGTGTAGCAGTTGCATTTGCATTGATGAGCGCAATCTCGGCTGCAACCCTTCTCCCCGGTGCCCTAGAGTCACACGAAGTGCATGATCAGGTAAACTGGATATCGTCAATTGGAATAAAGGCAGGAGTTCTTGCTGACCCACTGGCCGTAATAATGGCAAACGTGGTTGGATGGATTGCGTTCCTGATTATGGTCTACAGCACGGGATACATGAAGGGAGACAAGGATATTGTCAGATTCTGGTTCTGGATGACTTTCTTTATCGGCTCAATGCAAATTATCGTATTATCTGACAATCTACTCATGATGTTTTTTGGATGGGAGGGAGTAGGGCTTGCTTCATACGCTCTTATCAGCTTCTGGTACCGCGACAAGGACAAGGACCATGTCGGTGTAAAGGGCCGCACGGTGCTAGGTCTTGCAGATTATTACGCCCCGACCCACGCAGGAATGAAGGCATTCATCATGACAAAGGTAGGAGACATCATGATGCTTGCTGGCATGTTCCTCATATTCGCCTTTGCAGGCACGTTCGGATTCAGGGAACTGATGCACGAGACTACCTGGGCTGCACAGATGCAAGCGCAAGGACTTTTGGTTCCAGCAGCAGTACTATTGTTCGGTGGTGC
Organism: Candidatus Nitrosotenuis uzonensis; assembly: GCF_000723185.1. Lineage (NCBI taxonomy): Archaea > Thermoproteati > Nitrososphaerota > Candidatus Nitrosotenuis > Candidatus Nitrosotenuis uzonensis. Next base: position 335,148 of record NZ_CBTY010000009.1, on the reverse strand, counting down.
AATTGGCAAGTCGGCCCAGTTCCCACTAAACGAGTGGCTGCTTGAGGCAATGACAGGGCCTACCGCAGTATCGGCACTCATTCACGCTGCAACCATGGTAAAGGCAGGAGTGTTCCTTGTTGCAAGACTTGGCCCTCTGTTCTTTGCGCTCGGAGCTGCCGGGTTCCTAGTTGAGGACTTTTTCATGGTAATAGCTTGGGTTGGCGCAATCACTGCACTGCTGCTGGCAACGCAGGGAATGGTAAACTCGGAAATAAAAAAGGTACTGGCATACTCGACAGGCTCGCAGATAGGCTACATGATGATGGCGCTCGGAGTTGCAGGGCTGTCGCACCAGTTTGTAGACGGATACACCGCAGGATTTTTCCACTTGATATCTCACGCAATGTTCAAGGCATCGCTCTTCATGGCTGCCGGCTCACTGCTCCATACTGTAGGCTCTAGATTCATGACTGATATGGGGGGACTAAGAAAGCACATGCGCAAAACGTACGCATTCATGTGGGCAGCAGGGCTTGGGCTGATGGGCGCGCCGTTTATCACTACAGGATTTTGGAGCAAGGATGCAATATTTGCGGCAGTCTACGAGTCTGGAAACGTGTGGGCTTTACCTTTGTTCATAATAGCAGTACTCACTGCAATAATCACCGCGTTTTACACTACACGAATGATCGGAATGGTGTTCTTTGGGGACAAGAGCAAGCACATTGAGCACATGGAAAAGGAGGGACACCACATCCACGAGGCACCTATGTCAATGTGGATTCCATATGGAATACTTGCGGCACTCACAATAGGAATAGGAGTGATAGGACTTTCAGCAGAGCATGGCATACACGAGCTGTTCACAGAATACCTTGCACACACGTTCCACATCGAGTCAGAGCATATAGTAAAGACTAACTCTGAGATGCCTGCATTCCTTGAGGGAATCAATCCTGTTGCGCTTATGGCATCACTTGCTGCGTTTGGAATAGGGATCTCGCTTGGGTACGTCTTCTATATAGGCAGGTTTGTCGACCCGGTCAAATTTGTAAACTCTAACCTATTCTTCTATTCACTTCACAAGGTAATGCTAAACAGGTGGTACCTTAACGCGATGGTCTACTGGTGCTTTGTTGTGGCACCACTCTGGATTGCAAGGGGCGTGTGGCGGTACTTTGAGCGAACTGCAATTGACACCGGCATGAATGTGGGATTTGAGAGGGCAGTTGCATGGGGTGCAAAGGTGGTCCAGGGAACGCAGACAGGAGTTGCACAGTCATACCTTTACGTATTTGGAGCAGGAATTCTCTTTGTGATCCTGTTTTTGTTCATATAGGTGATTAGATGATAGAGATTACTTCAACTCCGATAATACTGATAGCGATTCTAGGCACAATAGGAATGATACTGCCTATAATCAGCATCGCAAGAAAGGAAAAGGGTTCTAACTCACTGTATGCTGCAATCGCATTTGGCGCACTGATTGCCGCAATGGGATATGTTGTATATGAGATTGTAACTGAGAAGATCCCATCGGCTACAGTATTCTCAGTGGATGTGCTATCAAATGATGCGTTCAGCAGCCTCTTTGCAATAGCGATGCTGATTGTGGCAATAATGACTACTGTGGGCTCGTTCAACTTTATGAGAAACCAGTCGCATCATGCTGTGTACTATTCGCTAATTTTACTCTCTACAATAGGAATGGTGCTTGTGGCGTATTCAACTGATCTGGTCATGCTCTTTGTGGCATGGGAACTGATGAGTATCCCGACATACGTTCTTGCAGGATTTATGAAAAAGAATCCTAGCTCAAACGAGGCTGCACTCAAGTACTTTTTGTTCGGCGCAGTATCATCTGCGATTATAATTTACGGAATATCGATAGTGTACGGTCTTACGGGCTCTACTAACATCGGCGAGGTCATAACGGGACTTGCCAATGTGGACCCATCACTTATGCCGCTTGCACTTCTTGCAGTTGGAATGTTCATCGCAGGATTTGGATTCAAGATGGGTCTCGTGCCGTTCCACATGTGGCTACCTGATACGTACGAGGGTGCACCACCGACTATTACAGCGCTTCTTGCGGCTGGAACCAAAAAGGCAGGGTTTGCGGCCGCCTTACGTGTTGTGATAATGGGAACTGTGGCACTAAACCTTGACTGGACGCTCGCACTGGGGGTGATTGCAGTGATGACGATGACTGTAGGTAACATAGCTGCGGTGATGCAAAAGAACATCTCCAGAATGCTTGCATATTCTAGCATAGGTCATGCCGGATACATATTGATTGGGCTTGCGGTCTCACCGTTTACGACGCTTGGCCTGCAAGGCTCTTTATTCCACATTCTAAATCACGCAGTCATGAAGGGTGCTGCATTCATAGCGATTGCAGGTATAGTCACCACGCTTGCTGTTACAAATCTTGACAAGCTCAAGGGCCTTGGAAGAAAGATGCCGATCACATCGCTTGGACTTGTGATATCGCTTTTGGCACTTGCCGGAGTTCCGCCTACGGCAGGATTCTGGAGCAAATTGATGCTGTTTGGCTCTGCACTGGAGCCCGGTCTGCCTGCGTGGGCCGGATGGCTTGCAATAGCGGGCGTTCTAAACTCTGCTCTGTCTTTGGCATACTATGGTTGGATTATACGCAAGATGTACTTTGAGGGAGAGACTGAAAAGAGAGTATCGGAGCCAAAGTCGATAATTGCGGTAATGATATTTTCTATAATCTTCCTTGTAGCAATAGGTGTCTATCCGGATCCGATAATCCAGTTTGTGGAAAATGCAACGCCGGTGCTAGGCACGATCACAGTTTCAAAGTAGTAAGCTTTAGCAGATATTCTAGATGCGACTTGGCATCATTATCGGGAATTATCCTAAGGCTTGATGCGGCCTTGTTTGCATAATCTTTTAACATCTTTTCCATATGGTTGAACACATCACGCGGATCCAAGCTGCGCTTGACAAGCAGATTGAAAAGCTTGTCTTCATTCTTCCAGTCAATCAAATCGTCCCTTATCTGGTATGCGATGCCGATGTTCCGGCCGTACTCTGAGAGGGAGATTATCTGGTCTTCGTTTCCGCCTCCAATGATTGCGCCAAGTCTTGCCGCTGTCTCAAAGGCAGTGGCAGTCTTGTACTCTATTACCTTCAGATAGTCATCAAAGGTAAGATCTTGGCTTGTCTCAAGGCGCGTCTCGATGACTTCGCCCTCGCTCATGAGCATTGCAGTGTTTGCCAGATCTCTTGTGATTCTCGGGTTGTTCAGCCTTGATGATATGTTGAGGATTAATCCCAATACGAAATCGCCGGTAAGTATGCTGGTGTTGTACCCGTACTTTATGTGGAATGGGTCTTTGTGCCTCCTTGATGTCTCGTTATCAATTATGTCATCATGTATGACCGATTCTGTGTGCAAAAACTCGACAGCGCAGCCTGCCACAAATGCGCGCTCGTCGACCTTGCCCACACACTCCGCTGCAAGCAAAAGTATCAGTGGGCGGATCCTCTTTCCGCCCTCAATTGCGTACATGAGAGGCTGCATGAACTCTGATTTTGAGTATAGCGTGAGCTCTTCTTCCAGTGCTATGTCTATTTTTGAGATGTATTCTTTGTAAGTTTCAAGGAGCGGGTTGATTTTGAGATTTTTTCGATCCAAAAATACTCGAGGATCCTTTCGTTTGTGAATATTAATAGTTTGTAGGCAGAATCAGTACCATATCACTATAATTCGGAATTGAAAAGGTGCTCCCGCCGGGATTTGGACCCGGGATCTCCGCCTTGAAAGGGCGACATGCTTGACCGGACTACACCACAGGAGCCCGCTTGCAACGCCGTCTTCAGACCTTAAAATCCTTTGGCCATGAAAGATTTTTTTATTGGCATCATTTTGGTATTGGTATGAATTCTCTTTCAAAAAAAATTGATGCTATCATAGAAGAAAAAAGCTTACTCAAACATCCGTTCTATCAGATGTGGAGCGAAGGCAAGCTATCACAGGATTCTCTTGCTGGATACTCTAAAGAATACTTTCAGATGGTAAAGGCAGTTCCCTCCTTTGTCGAGCAGATCTTACAGTTTGCGCCTTCCTCTATGACTGCAGTGATAAGGCAAAACATGGAGGAAGAGGCAGAGCACCTGCAGCCGTGGGTGCGCTTTGCAGTCTCACTTGGAGTTGGTTCAGACGAAGTGGAAAATTATACTGGTCTGGCAAAGACTGGTAGCGCAGTATCGGAACTATCGCAACTGATGGTCTCACTTGAGAGTGGGGCTGCTGCAATGTATGCGTTTGAGAAGGAAATTCCAAACATTTCCCACACAAAGCTTGACGGGCTTGCCAAGTTCTACGGCATAAACTCGGATGAGGCAACCGAGTATTTCAGACTGCACATGGAAGCTGACATAAGACACGCTGCAACGTGGGCAAACATATTGGACAAAATTCCAGAGGAGCGACACGCGGAGCTTTTAAAAGTTGCAACAAAGTCGATGGATGCACAGAACCATCTGCTTGATAGCTGTTATGAAAACTACTGCCAAGCTCTATAACATTTATACTGAAAAGAAATCTGTTTTTTGGGGCCCATAACTCAGCTTGGTAGAGTAACCGGCTCATAACCGGTGAGCCAAGGGATCGAAGCCCTTTGGGCCCACTCCTACTTATGGATCGAGCCCTGCTTTAGCACGACCTTGCCGTTTGGAAGGGTTCCGACAAGTTCAACATACAAAATTCTGAGCAATTTTATTAACCTAGGAACTTGCTAAAAAAATAGTGGAGGAAACTAGGGAAGGAGATGCCGAAATCTTTGACAATATACAGGTGTTTTCTTCAGACGATGAAAAATTAAAGGCGCTGGGAGAGTTACTGAGCAACAAGTCCAGTAGAGACATTATTAAGTTGTTAATAGACAAGGAAATGTACACAAATGAAATTGCTAATAAGCTTGACATGCGGATAAGTCTAGTAATTCATCATCTAAAAAAACTAAACGAGTTGGGACTGCTGCAAACTACCAACAAGGAAATTATAAAAAAAGGAATCAAACACAGACATTTCCGCGTCAATTCAACACTCTTCTTACTGCTAAATGAAACAAAAGAAAACATTGAGGATAATGGCGTCCTAAAGAGAATCTTCAAAAGAGGAATAAGGTACAGCGTACTAGGTGCGTTTTTTACATTTGCCGTTGTTTATTATCAGTTTTTCAGCATAAGACGGCCAGACGGAACAACGTCAGAAATAACATCGCTAACAATACCGCTGGTCATATTAGTAACTGGCTTTGTACTCCACCACATAGTTCAGGCTATTCTGAATAAAAAGCATTAGCCATTTAGCATACAAACTATCACTACCATCTGTGGATGAAAGCAGTGTTGGATTGGCACATATTAAATAAAAAAAAGAAAGAGAGGGGTATTTCTAGAGGTGCCAGTCTGCGACGTATCCGCCCCACCACCAGACAGGCCATGTGTATGCCAGAACCTCTGGATTGGGCTCACCTGGGGAATGATGCTCGCTGTGATACCAGTCTCCGCCACTCTCGTATATGATTGACTGGTATCGGAATGAATCTGTGGTGCAGCTGTAGAGAGTTCGGGGATCGTGATAGTCTGCACCATAGTTGTATGATGCATAGTACGGCACCAGATAGTACCCACCAGGCAACGCGTTTATTGCAGCAGTCTCAGTTGACCAAGGGCCAGATGTTGTCGTGTCGGGCTGGGGATGGGGGTTTTCTCCAGATCCTCCACAAACGTCCTCGGCGCTAGCAAACTGAACGCCAAGTATTTTGGCAGGACTGTCGCCTCTTGTCTTGCCCTCCTCAATGGACCTGCTATAGTCGCTGAACTTTGCATACTCCTCCTCTGCCAAATACATTCTCTGGTTCGGGTTGTCGTGTATGCGCTGAATCATGTTGTTCTGAGCCTTTAGGAACTCGCTTGCGATCTGTATGGACTCATCGCTTACGCCATTTTTCTTGGCAGATTCGATGTCCATTATTCCTATTTTACTGTCGTCCATCTTAACAAAGGGCTGTAACTCCTTTAGCGCTCTGTCGACTTGCTTGGCAGAATATGCTTCGTTTGCAAATCCAACTGATGCAGCGGGAACTGCAACTGCCACAACAAGCAACGCAAAAAGAGCTGCTTTTAGTTTCTTTGTGATCATTAAGACTAGACATAGAACATTTCTCTAATAAGAAAATCTTCAATCCAAATTGAGCTAATTCTTATATGCGTACTCTGATAATGTCATACCAATTTTGCAGAAATGGAAGACAAAAGAATGTAAAACAAAACCTGATAACAAAATGATAATGATCGTTACAATATGCTTTGCTCAAGACTTGACAAGAATATCTCACTCCCACCCATTAACTATAATAGTTGACAAGCACTTGTTTAGAAAATGAAAACCATGCACAAAATGATTATAGTGGGAATCGCAGCTGTGGTGATTCTTGCATTGCTTGTCAAGATAAAGCCATTCTATGACTCTCCTGCAGACCATATTGAGGAGCTCAAAAAGATACCAGAAGTAGCGGCATTCTATCAGCGGTATGGACATCACAATGTCATTGTATTTCCAGATGGGGTGTACACCTATCAGGTAGGATTTCAGGCAACAAACGAAGAGGGTAACTGGATAATGCTTAGGATCAACTACATATACGGCATGCCCCTTTCTACCATTGCCTTCTGTACTCCAGACGGAATAGAGAGCCAATACAGAATAACAGATGATGTGCTAGTATATTTGAAAGAACAGAATTGTTTTGGAAATAATTGATTGAAATATTTTACATCTTACAAAATTATCTGAAAACGTCTACAATTGTGTCCAAAAACTGTATTTTTACGAACAGGTTTTCTTGTAATACTTAAAAATTTCTTCAATCTGGATTGACTAAATTGTTTTATGATTTCCAGTTATGGAAATGGTAATGACAAAAAATAACAGAAAAATAACTTCAATAACCTTGACATCCATTATTGCTGCTGCGTTGTTAACAACTTTTGCAGTAGTAACTGTAGAACAAATTGAAGCCGTAGAAAATGACAAGCCCAAAAAATACACCGTTAATATCATTTCCAGCGAGGTAACCGATGTATACTATTCTGGTGATACAAAGGTTCAGCGACTAAAAGTGACCATAGAAGCCAATGAACTTCCAACATTTGAAGAATTGGTGGAAGCCAATCAAAACTACTATGATTGGTTAGAGACTAATTTTGGAGATGCCGGTTCTGACAAAGTTGAAGAATTAAAAGCAAAACTCAAGACAACCGTTGAGAACAGACCCAATGTTATGACTGTAAATATGGTCAGAATAGGTGAGCACTCTATTCTATTTGGGGATGAATCATATGATTCCCCGATGGGCAATGCATTAGATCCAGTAAATATGGTATTTTATGAGGATGCAACCACATCTCAAACCGATACCGTTATTGACACATATGCAACCAATAATTGGGGCGGTGATAGCGTATCGCCACAACAATACGTCCTAATCAATAACGTGCCCCATGGAGGCACTTTGGATTGGGTGGAAAGTGATCATCAACAATACACGGGAAACATAGTTGGTCAAAGAGAACACATACGTTTGTTTGGCGGTGATTTTGACACACATGGTGTTTATGATGATTGGTCTGTAGGAACTGCTCATCAAGAGACGTGGAACTGGGGATGTTTATGCCATCAAATTGACTCTTGGGAAACTGCAGAGTCTGATCTTACTGATGATTTGGATGGTCAGACTGGTGTAGGTAGTATAGGGACATACAATCAAGGCAATTCAGGTTATTGGCAAGGCGAATACAATGATGGAACAGCTAGTCTTATCGAGCTGACATAAATAACCATCTCTATTTTTTTTGGTAATGCGAATACTAATTGTTTTTTTAATTTATGGTACTTTGGTTGCGATTGCAAATATCTCCATAATTGGACAATCAGGAGAGCATATTTTTTATTATGTTCTAAATTTTCCTGTGGAACGATTCGTTATATCTCCAATTTTATTGCATCAAGCCAACGAAACAAATTACTTTATCAGTTCCCATGAAATTATAATTCTAAGACTGGTGTCTGGTCTTTTGTTTTGGGGAATGATTGGTGCTATAATACAAATTGGGAAAAAACAATTCTTAAAGAAAAAGTTGTTGTAGGTGTATTTTAAGCCCACCAGTGGCTTTCTGCCGTTTTTGATGTAAGGACTTCGATCCCTATGTGCAAGCGCATCCCTTTGGGCCCACCTTCGGTTTCACAACTCTGAGAGGATCGAAGCCTTTTTTCAAAATTATCTAATTGATGAAAGATGAGCAAGATTTAAGGAAAATAATGCTAATTATTATCATGAACAAATTCGTAATCTTGTTTTGTTCAATCATTTTTGGGATGTCTGCATCTCTTACTTATGTTTCTGCATCATGTGCTCAAAATACGGATTGGCAGGAGGCTCCATGTTTTGATGTTTTACCCGTAAACCGCGAAGAATACAGAACAGCTTGGGAATCATACTATGATCACAAAGGTTCAGAGTGGATGGAACAAAAAAAGCTGGAAATGTTTGATGCAAAAAATAATGGTACATTAGCTGACTGGATGAACGACAACATTGCAAATCACAACGTGTTTTCTTATTATCACTCTATAGGAGAGATATCTTTTCCTTCAGAATATGACCGTCCTTTCTTTGAGGATGATTTCAGGTACTATGCACAGTTCCAACAAGTATTGCTGTTTATCATAATAATCGGAATAATTTTGGCGTCAATAATCGTAGGAGTATTCATAATTAAAAAACGAAAATGAAAACTGTACTCTTAGTTTCAATCATTGCCGTAATAGGAATCTCGTTTACAGCACTGGTTTTTGTATATCAGGATATGCAAAATTGTCAAGTACAAGGTGGTACAGTTACAGGATTTTTACAATGTAGCAAAAGCGATTATGATCTGGCGCAAGAATTGTTCCAGCAAAAGTATGGCCCAGTGCATGGACTTGTCATTGACGGCGCATCTTCTGCCAGAATAGAATTAACCGCCTCTGCCGTGGACGGAAGTTCAATAACGATGATAATCCATGAGGGAAGAAACGGCCCGTATAGAATAGAATTGATATGCAAGAACGAGGCTTTGGGGACGACAAAAATACCATTCGAAGACATTAACAGATATCTGCAACAGGAAGACTGTTTTTCGACACCCGACAAAGAAACTATTTCCAGACTGTTGACTCAAAACCAAATTGAATACATTCCAGACAAAATAATTGTAGCTAGTGGGCCTCTGCTTAATGGAGATCAACGGTGTGGCGCTGTAATAGATGTCAATTCTGTGACTCACTGGTTTGCAATAGACTCGATTTCAAGGCCGCAAAAGATGAACATTTTTTCTGAGAATCCAAACCCATGTAAAGTAAACACAGGGTCTTGTTTTTGTGATGTACAGGTGGATCTGACTGCATTGACATTGGATAGATTGTCATATTTCAGCCTAGAAGAGGAAGAAAAAGTTGCAAATACGCTGATAGATTATTTGGTAAACGAAAACATCAATAGGACTCCAAAATTTATGATTGGTAAATTTAACATAAACTACACCGATCCGTCTGCGATTGGATACTGTGGCGAATTAGGGGGATATAACACAATTAACTATTTTGAAGGGGCAATAGTAAATGATCAAGTCAAGGATTATGGATTAGCGAAAGAACTTTCGCCTCTATGTGCAATATCTGAAAATGCAAAATGGTGGGAGAAAAAATAATGAAGGGATACTGTAAGCGTCCCAATTCACTTTCTGTCTGTTTTAGTTTGTCGTTTTCTTTTGATTATTGATATCAATATTCAAATTATTTTGCAGGAATGGGTTTCTTTAATTTCGACTCTTCCTCATCTGCAATCTGTAAGGAAAGTTTCTTTTCCATATTCACTAGGTCCGTGACCACGGGATTCTCATAGTTGACCTTGTAGAGTTTTGCTTTTCCTATGGCCCTGTTTACTTTTACGATTCCAACGCCTTCTAAATCATCAAAATACTTGTAGAAAGTCTGCTTGCTCATACCTAGCGCGTCTATGATCTCTTTCTTTGTGAAATCATTTGTTGGAAAGTCTAGTAGGTAATCCAGAATCTTCATCTTTGGCGAGTAGCCTAGAACTCTCATTAGAAGAGACTGATTTTCCATTGTCATAGTATTACTTGATGTTTAAAAGTATATAAGTTTAGACTTCCAAAGGTATGATAAGTGTACTTATGAAACGTGAATACCCGGATCAAGAACTCAAGGCACTGATACTCAACTTCATCATGAGAAAGGGAAGATGGGGCGAGCATTATTTTCCTATTGATACAATGGCAAAGTGGCTTGGGCAGGTAGTCCAAAACAACGGCAAGAATGTTAGAAAGAAGGTTGATGAGCTGGCAAAGGACGGATATCTGATTTTGTGGAAGAGAAACACAACAGCATCGCTAAATCCAAGAGCAAAGCGCGAGATAATTGAATTCATTGAGAAATATTTGGTGGAGTGACTACTTGTTCATTGAATCTCTGTCCTGATGATATTTTGGATATTTTTAAACGAATTTTGTATAATGAAAATATGGATACTGGACATGATCTGCGAAGACCACACTGCAAAATGGCAGAGCCGGAAAAATTTGTCAGTCATTCAAATGGAACCATCTTCTACAGGTGTAAGAACTGCAACTATTTGGGAACCATCGAGGTTTTTACAGAGACCCACACATACTAACTATTTATAGAAGAAATACTATTTCTATTTAGTGAATATGCATTCATCAAATAGAAACACCAGTTTAATACAGACAGAAAATATCATTGTAAACAAGGTAGTCGAATACCTAGAGAAGAAAAGCTGGAAGGTACAGTTTGAGGTAAAAATGAGAGGCAGAATACCAGACATAGTTGCCACAAAGAACGGTGAGATAGCGGTAGTCGAAGTAAAGGGCGGCTCTGGCGACATACGCCGCGGAATAGAGCAGGCATTGCACCAAAGGAATACGGTAAATTTTTCATATCTTGCCATACCAAAGGACAGGAGCGATAACTCCATTGTGAACTCTTGTGAAAATCTGGGAATAGGATTGCTGCTAGTCAGTGATTCTGTCAAAGAGATGGTCGGTCCAACAAGAAGCGACGCCTTACCATCCGTCAAAAAACTTGTTTTTGGAGAAAAGAAGACCAAGCAGAAATCTGTTTCCATCAAGAGCTCTTTAGAACACTTGTTCAGGTCTAGATCACAGGTACTCATTTTAAAGCTGTTGTTTCTCAATGCAACTAGCGAGTTTCATATGAATGACATAGCAAGAAGAACCGGGCTTGCCCCATCAACCATAGCCAAGGAAATGCCTCAACTGCAAAACATAGGACTGGTTTCAAGAAAAAGCCAGGGGCCGTTGGTATTCTACAAGATCAATGATAAAAGCGTGATTTTTGAGGAGATGAAAAGAATATTTTTGAAATTTGAAATGCTGGACGAAGTGATAATGAAAGGACTGTCCAACAAGGACATCAAATATGCGCTCATCTACGGCTCGTTTGCCAAAGGAACGGAATCGGCCACAAGCGACATAGATCTATTGGTTGTGGGTGATATCGATGAGGACTCTCTTATGAAATCTGTATCGAAAACAGAAAGGATATCCGGACGTGAGATTAATTTCGTATTGTGGAAGGAAGAGGATCTAATGGAAAAGGCAAGGAAGAACATACCTCTCATAAAAGAGATATCAAAGACTCCGATAATGATGATAATTGGTGACGAGCATGAATTTAAGCGACTTGTTAAAGCAAGATCTGGTTGAAAAATTCGAATCTGATAAGGATCAGGTCGGAAACGAAATGGAAGGCGCAGGCAAAAATCTAGCCTCTGCAAAGAACATGCTTGGAATAGATGAATGGGAATGGGCTCATGCAGCTGCCTACAACGCAATGCTGCACGCAGGAAGGGCTCTGATGTTTTACAAGGGATACAGGCCAAAGGGTCATGACCATCATATTGCAGTGGTGAATTATACAATCGCAGTATTTTCAGCAAAATTCCCAGAAGATGTTTTGGGATATTTTGTTAGAGGTAGGAAGCTTCGACACGAATTCATGTATGACAAAGTGGATATCATAACTTCTGACAAAGCAGCCAAGATGGTAGAAAAAGCAGAAGCATTTGTGAACAAAGCAAAAGAGATCATGAAGATTTAGTCAAAATAAAAAATTAGGTTGGTGGGCTTACAATACACCAAGGCTTTCTGCCTGTTTTTGGTAGGGCTTCGATGAGCTGAGTCTAGTGAAACCCTTTGGGCCCACGGATTTTTCTTTGGTAAATTCTCCGCTCATTCCATACTTGTGTTTATATAGAAAATCAACTAATTCTAACATATGCAAAAAGTGCACAAAGAACAAGAAAAACTAAATCCAGAAATTGAAAAAAAGATTAAACTGATTGAATCCGGTAAAGCAAAAGGTAAAACTTACACACCAGATGAATATCTAAAACATGTCAACAAAGTTTTAGATGAATAATCTTTGTGGCGAATTCGACCATTCGATGATACTATAGACAAGAAACTAAAGAAGTTCAGATCAAATCAACCACTAATTAAGAATTTTACAAATTTCGTAGAAGAGCTCAAAGATGTCGATGATCCGGCCACACTAGGAGAGCCAAAGCACGGAACCTACAAAAATTGTACTGGAAGACACATGACAAAATCCCATACATTGATCTATTATGTTGATTATAAACAGAATATTGTGTGGCTAGTTGATCTTGACGATCACAAAAATCTCTATGGAAGAGATAACAGGCTCTAAATTCTTGAGTTCAAAAAATAATGAAGGGATACTCTAAGCGTCCCAATTCGCTTTCTGCAGTTTCTAATGAATTAAATCTCTTTGAGAAACTGTTCTTGAGAAATTCCGGCTTGGTCTAATATTGACCTCAACGTACTCGGTTTTATTGGGTCGTGCCTTGGCAAAGGAACAATATTTCCGGAGGAATTTTTAAGAATCATATGGCTTCCGCGTTGTCTATCTAAAACATAACCATATTTTGACAAAACTTTCAGAATTTCGCGCCAGTTGTGATTTCTTAAACTCATGTTGGAATGGTTACAACTATCTTCTCATCTGGCGGACAATCTTTTTCAATTGATTCTAAGACAAGCTGTATCACTTCCTTCATATTTGCGAGCAATTCTTCCATGGTTTCACCTTCACTAATCGCTGCAGGAAGCTCAAGACATCTTCCAGAATATCCTCCAGTTGGATCCTTTGTAGCTCGAACGGTGAATTTTCGCTCTTCTACCATGAAGTAATTTATCATGTTTGCTATATAAAATTAGGTAAGAAAAAATTGGAAAGTGGTATTGTCAGCCCACCGATGACTCTCTGCCTGTTTCTGTCAGTTTTCATCTATTACGTACTGACGCAGATCTTCATATCATCAATCATTTCGATAATTTGAAATTCTATTGAATAAATAAGGTTAAAAAAATGAAGTGATTTTGCGTCTTTTAGGCATTCATGTTGTCCTTGTTCTTCCCAGGACAAGACTTGCCTTCTTTACCTTCGTAAGTCTTCTCAGGATGGTTCTCAAGGTTTGCGCCGTCGGTGGACTCTGCAAATGCTGTGGCAATGGGGGATATCACAACTGCAAACATGGCCACCATGGCAATAACTGCCAGCATGTGGATTTTCTTAGGTGTTACCATCGTTCTCAGCATAGATGGGAAAAAATCGCTATTAAATACTTGGTAACAATGTTACTGATAATACTTAATTCAGATATCGTATCTACTACATAACATGAGGAGGAAGCAATTTTTTGCAATGAACCTTGCAGCTACCTTACTTCTATCACTGTTATTCATTCCAGTAAGCGCGGTCCAGCTTGAAGACCGCTCACATGTCCATAATCACATTGATATTGCATACAAATCACCGCACTCGCAATTTGCAGACAAGGTTCCTCTAACCACAATCAAGTGCTCTGAAGACCTTGAGCTCATTATGAAAAAGACAAACGGGATGCCTGCGTGCGTAAAGCACTCTACGGCAACAATACTACTTGAGCGAGGATGGGGTATCCATGTGCTGCCTGACTACAAAAACGAGGACAACAACTCTGATCTTCTCAAAGAGAGCAAGAGCTCGTTTGCAGTAAAGACTCTAGATGTGACCTATTTTGAAAACTATACTGGATACCTTGCAATGCCAGATACGGAAGATCAGCAGTCATTTCCTGCAATAATACTGATTCATGAGTTCTGGGGTCTTAACGAAAACATGAAAGAGATGGCAGAACAGCTTGCATCCCACGGATACTTGGCACTTGCAGTGGATCTTTACGGCGTAGAAGAGGCGGCCGCAACCTCGGATGAGGCAAGGCAGCTAATGTCTGCATACGATCAGGAACAAGGAATCAAGAACATGAGGGGTGCAGTAGAATACCTGAAGACAAACTATGGGGCACAAAAGGTTGGCTCTATAGGCTGGTGCTTTGGAGGCGGCCAGTCTCTTGTCCTTGCATTAAATGAGCAGATGGATGCGACTGTAATCTACTATGGCCGAGTCATATCGGACAAGGACCAACTATCCTCAATAAACTGGCCGGTGCTTGGAATATTTGCGGGCCTTGATACAGGAATAACTGTGGAATCTGTTAACGAGTTTGAGAAGGCCCTTGATGAGCTTGGAATTCCAAACGAGATCCACATATACCCTGATGTCAATCACGCCTTTGCAAATCCATCGGGAGCAAGGTACGCACCAGAGGAAACCAAGGATGCTTGGGAAAAGACACTTACATTCTTTGAGAGCACACTAAAGCAGTGACTAGTAGTCTATTTTTGCAATCCTGACATTACTTCCATGAGATTCTAGAAAATGCCCCAAAAAATTCTTCAGCTGCTCGCCTATTCTATATCCTAGGGCGCCCTCAAGCATTCCAGACATCTCTATTACTGACTCCATCTCGGTGCTTATCTGCACATTAAAAAAAGTCCATCCTGCTTTTGAGAACGGTTCGCCTATCTTGTATCCGTCCTTCACATCGCACTTTTTCTCAAGCTCAGCCATTGCCTTTCTAATAACTCCGATTTCTTCGTCATATTTTCTTGTGCTAAGCTGGAACAGTGGATTCATTATTGGAGTCTTTTCCAATCCCAGTTATAATCTGCGTCGGGCTCATGCTTACCTATTTACCCGGCAAAGATGCCATCAGTAGAATTGAAAAAGATATCACTTGTAGACCTGTTTTTGTGGACTATTAGGCGCAACGAAAAGGACGTGGTGAACATGTACGATTCACTCTCTGGCATAATGAAGATCTCAACTGGTGGTGACATGCTAAACTTTGGATTCTGGAACGAGAATTATGATTCCCCCCTCTCCGCGCAGAAAAACATGTGTACCGTATTTGCAAGAATGGCTAAGCTGGAATGTGGGCAAAGAATAATTGATGTTGGAAGCGGGTTTACAACTCCTGCATCAATCTGGCATGAACAGTACGATCCGCTGGAGGTAACATGTGTTGATATCAACTTTGAACATCTGCGTAACGCAAAGCAAAACCGCACGCAGCGTGCAAAAAACATGCGTGTAAACGCAACTGCTCGCATACTACCATTTTGCGACCAATCCGTTGATAGGGTAGTGGCATTGGAATCAGCACAACACTTCAAACCGCTTGAGAATTTCATCTCAGAATCGTACAGGATACTAAAAAAAGGAGGCATTCTTGCCATGGCAATACCTGTAGTCCAAAAGCCCACCTCCGTGGTGGATCTTGGGGTTCTTGCGATGACCTGGTCATCAGAGCATTATGAAGCAGCTTTTGTCGAATCTGTAATCCGGCAGCAAGGATTTGAGATCATCTCGTCAGAGAAAGTCGGCTCAAGCGTCTACGAGCCACTCACCGAATATTATGTGAAAAACCGCAAGCATCTAAAATCAAAGATTGCCGAGCAGTATCCGTTCTACGTTGAAAGAATTCTTTACAACTCACTTCAAAAAATGAAGAACGTCTCAAAGAAGAAAATAATAGACTACATGTTAATAGCATGCAAAAAATAGTTTCATTTTATCAAGACAACAGGACAATGCGCGTTTAATGCAACGCTCGTTGAAACTCTACCGAGCATCATTTCTTTTGGCATGCCCTTACCATGGGTTCCCATGACGATGTAATCGACCCTTCTGATGCTTGCAAAGGAGATTATCGACTCTGCTATCTTGGTGGATTCTAGAATCACCGAATCAAAATGAATTCCAAACTTTGCTGCAACTGCGTCCATATCTTTGAAGATCTGCTTGAGCTCCGAGTTTCTGCTTTTGCTCATTGCTTTCTGCCTACTGGGAGTGTCGTTTATCCACTCCGAGTCCTGGTCTTCATCAGTTACTGCTACGGCAATTACTGATGCGCCGTATTTTTTTGCCAGATCTAATGCGTGCCCGAATGCGCGTACTGCGTGTTTAGAGTTATCAAAAGGTACCAATATGTTTTTGACAAGTGATGTTCCTACTGCATTGCAGTGCTCAAGGTCACTGCAGACTATCTGGGGCCGCACTTCCATGCGTTTTATGACATTCTCAAGATAAAATAGACAAGTTTGTGCGTACTGAAAAGTCTACTTTGCACAGCCTCAAATCAATTTAATATGCGCATACCAAGCATGTATTGGCTGCAATGAAGAATCAGAGTTATATCTGAAGCAATGATGTGAAGGCATTTGTCTGAGCTGCCATTATTTTAAACCGACTTTCGTATACCAAAAACGAATCATTACTGACTGGATGTCTGGGCATGCACTTTCTTTAGCGTCTGCTCGCTTATCATTCTTGCTTGGTGCAAAATCTCTGCTATTTCTGAAATGTCCAAGACTTGGTGTAGGGTGACACCTTCCATTTGCAGTGCCTGATGCGCGCCTTCCATTCTGTTCACTATCACATAACAATCTGAGATCTTGGCACCTGCCTCCTTTAGTGCCTTTATCCCGTTTATGATCGAGCCTCCAGTGGTTGCAACATCGTCTACTAGAAGAATCTTCATTCCATCCTCAACTATTCCTTCTATCAGCTTGCCAGTTCCATGAGATTTTGCCTCGCTTCTGACGTATACTAGGGGTTTTACGGTCTCAAGTGCAAGTGCTGATGCGATTACTAGGCCGCCGGTTGGAACGGAGGCAACTGCATCAAAACTGTCAAAACCTATCTGCTCTGATATGAGGTTCTGTAGGTACTTTATCATGCGCCGGAACTGGTGTGGGTAGCTTGGAACTATCCTTAGGTCTACATAGTAGGAGCTCTTCTTTCCGCTTGCGAGCGTAAAATCGCCGAACCTGATGATTCCACTCTGATGCAAAAACGTTGCAAATTCTTTTACAAACTCCACACCAAAATTTACTAAACTGGATTTATTTTGCTTTGTTTTGTTGGAATATCGTGCCTGAGATCTGGTTAAACTATGGACTGACAGACGTTGTGCTGGATATAAAGGCAGAAAACCTTGATCAGAAAATAGAGTATTCCGGCCCAATACTTGATGATACGATACTATCAGAGAGGCTTGATGCAATCGATCTGAGCAAGCCGCTGGATCTTGTCGTCCTCAATTATACTGCGGCCGTGCAAAAGACGCTATTGCTGATCTACGACAAGTGTGCTCAAAAATCGGTGCCCAAGCCAAAGATATTTGCAGACAAGCAAATAATGAATTTGGTAAGATCGGGACTGCCGCAGGACGGCCAGGTGTTAGCCTTTGACGGAATGGAGAAGGCAAACCCGGATCTTGTCTTTGTTGGAGAGATGGAGTTTGACGGCCTCTTTGGGTTTAACGCTGTCTGCACAAGGCTTTTGCGACGATTCGGAAAAGACAGGATGCTTTCCGCATACGAAAAAAGACAGGGCAACCTCCCAAATTCCGGCGAGCAAACACAGAGCATTAACATTGCAAAAGAGTTTGCCGATTCATTTGATGTCTTGGCAGTCGAGCTTGTGGCCCATCAGGGAGGCATAGCCGATGTGGCAGTAGGACACCCATCAAACACACTTTCGATATCTGGAACACTGCGCACGTTTTCAAAAAAGGTAGAAAAACATAGAGCTCTTCTTATCAGCACTGGAAAGGATGCAAGCAACGATACTTTTGGTAGATCTCTTGGCTCTCTTTGGAATTGCTACAGGGCAATAAAGGATGATGGGCTTGCGATGCTGGTAGGTGAGTGCAGGGCTGGAATCGGCTCTGAGGCAATAAGGCAGTTCATAGAGGGCCGCATGAGTATAGAAAGACTGCAAAAGCCTGCCAAATATGTGGACGGAATGGAAGATCTACTGTATCTTTCTGAGATTCAAAAAAAGATTCAGATTGGACTTGTTTCAATTCTTCCTGAGCTGTATCTGAAAAAACTTGGCATTCTCTCGTTTGATGGAGTCAAAGAAACACTAGAATATGTTCTAAAGCATCAGGGTGCAAGACAAAAGATATCCCTTGTCCCGGACGGAGCAAGAATACTACTTGAACCAAATTGAGTGCGGGATCGGCGCGCACAAGAACGCTATGACTATCACTGCAATGTAAAGATACTTTCTGTTCTTTGAGAGAGGTGAGACATCATCGAGTGGTCTTACGCTAGTATTTTTTGAGCTAAACAACAGGATAAAGAGCGCCATTATGTGATATTGCAGCGCAAAAAGTAATGCCACACTACCGTATGTTGCAAAGCGGTGCATTCTCTGACCAAATAACGCCCTTGCCATGTGGCCCCCGTCAAGCTGCCAGGCGGGAAGCAGATTCAAGAACGTGATCAAAAACCCCAGCCATGCGGCAAACAATATGGGTGACATTATAACTTGAACGTCAGAGCCGCCCTTACCGTACGCAGAAAGCGCAATCTGCATTAGTATGCTATCGTTAAGCTCCTGAAGGCTTCCCTCTGGAAGGGACTGGGCCACAAACTCATCAAGAACGGGCGATGTATATGCCCCGTAAAATGATACTATTATGGCAATCACAAGACCTGCAAGCGGCCCGGCAATGGCAATATCGAACAAGATATCGCGGTTTATGGTGAGACCGCGTGACTGGATAAGGGCACCAAATGTGGGCAGTCCAATCACCGGTATTCCGGGGATAAAATAAGGCCACGACGTGCGTACCTTGTGTATTCTTGCAGCCACAAGATGGCCTGCTTCATGAACGCCAAGTATTCCTACCAGTGAAAGCGTGTACAAAGCTGCAAAGTCAAAGGGATCCCCTATGAAAGCAATTGAATTAACGCCCAATGTTCTGTAGTATCCATCAACCATGACAAATGCTACTACCACGCCAAACAGGATTCTTTGAATCTGGGCCCTTGAGAGAAATTTAAGCCCTCCTGGCTCTGGCGGTAGTCTGTTTACTTGGATTAGCAGGCGTTCATTTGATTTTTTCAGGAAGCAGACGATTCCAATACTTTCAAGCTTTTGGGCAAGCGTGACAAACTTTAGCTTAAAATCCTCGTCGTCTATCTCAAATTCCATCTTTTCCAAAGTTATGTTGATGTCTCTTACGTTGAAAATCGATGATACTATCGAGATGACCTGTTCTTGCGTTGGCTCACCCATCACAAATTCATTTGACTGCTAGCAATTAATTGATTTGTGCTATTTTCATGCTCTAACATTAAATATCTGAGCTGAAAAATTGACTCAAATGCAAATCATCCTCAGGCAGGTAGGGGATTATATTATCAGAAGGTGCGATCTTAGCGATTTAATTCCAGTAATGGAGATAAACCTGAAGACTCTGCCGGAGCACTACTCGGATTATTTCTATGAAAGTCTGCTTGCGGAAATGCCGGAAGCGTTTTTGGTTGCAGAAAAAAATGGCAAGCTAGTAGGGTACATAATGTGTAAAACAGAATACGGATTTTCAAACTTTAAGAAACTTGGCTTTGTTAAAAAGGGCCACGTGGTATCTGTGGCAGTACTTGAAGAACATAGGAGGTTTGGTCTTGGACGGGCCATAATAGAGGAGGCAATTAATGGTGCAAAATCAAAGCGTTGCGATGAGCTGTACCTTGAAGTCAGATGCAGCAACAATGACGCAGTCAGGCTTTATGAAAAGATTGGATTTGTAATAAAACAGAGACTAAAGGCGTACTATCGCGACGGCGAGGACGCTTTTTTGATGGCAATAGAGTTTGAGTACTGATTTAGCCTAAAAGACCAAGATCGTCACTTGATCTTAGCGTCAGGGTTCCTCGTATGGCCTTGATTTTTCTTAACTTGTACACAAGCGCCTTTTTCAACTCTTCATTCGAGTCTGATTCTAGCGTTACTAGTATATCATACTGGCCGTCGGTTTCCTTGATGTCAGTGACCGTGCTTATCTTGCGAATTTCTTCGACTGCTTCCTTTGTCTTTCCCTCAAAACATGTTACCAGAACGAAAAGCTTTGATTGCTCGCCATCTTGATTCTCTGACACGCTATCGCTCCGCCTTTGAGGTATCGGCATAGTGTATGGTTCTCTGTGGGAACGGAATTTCTATTCCTGCTTCGTCGATATCTTTTTTGATATCCTTGAGCAAAGTCGGTCCAACATCATCCCAGTTGTCTCGAGGAATCCAGGTGAGAACCTTCAAGTTCACGCTAGAGTCACCTAGTGAGTCGGTTCTAACTTCGGGCGCAGGCTCACGCAATATGTACTGGTTTTTTGAGACTGCCTTTCGTATTACGCTGATTGCGTTATCGACGTCTTCTTTGTATGCTATTCCTACCATGACTTCAATTCGTCTTACTTCGCTACCTGAAACATTTCTTATCTCAGATGTGAATACTTTTTCATTGGGAACGCGCATTATTGATCCATCAAAGAGCCTTATCCGTGTGGAAAATATTGTGACATCCATGAGCCTGCCGTAAATGTTGCTTGCCTGAATCTCTATCAAATCTCCCGTCTTTGCAGGTCTATCAAACATCAAAAATATTCCTGATATGGCGTTGGAGACAACTGACTGCGTGGCAAATCCTATCACTATACCAAATATGCCTCCTGCTACCATCAACCCGCTAAGATCTATTCCTTGGCTGGTTGTGACAGCAAGCAGCGTCATGATTATGATGCCGTAATAGAGAAGCTTGTGCAGATTTTTTGCGGTATTATCTGGCAGATTTGCGGCAAAATATTTTTTGAATATGGTGCTTATGATCCTGGCGATGATAACACCAACTATCATGATTATGGCGCCTAAAATCAGAGAGCCTACGGCAATTTCGTTTCCAAGAATATTGACTGTGTTGCTATCTGAGAATATCTCCCAGCTCATCTAGTCAAATCCCCTTTCCATGGAAAATTTGTAGTCAGTTTTTTGCGTATCGCGTATTGCTTTCTTCCATCCCTCTATTCCTGTTATGGGGTTTTGTACCATGTCTATTACGCGCACACCTATCCTGTTTTTTATTATCGCGTCAAGGCCGTCCATCATTACGTTTGTCTTGTGAAAATGAAGATCATGATCGGTCACGGGAAATACAAGCTTTCCTACAAAAACTCCTTCGTCTGACTCGTTCACAATTTTGATCTTCATTTGTGCATGCATAAATAACTGCTGAATAGTCGGAGATTCTAACTCTATCCGCGCATATTTGCAGAGCTTTCCTTCTTCTGGATTTCCATAAAGAGCAAAATGAGTGCCTACAGGGTCACAGGAAAACCCGTCTATCAGCCCTGAATGTTCCTCCTCGACAAGAAATATTCCTGTCTCTATTGGAAACGATACTATTACTTCCATCGAAGAGTTTTGCGATATATAGATCTGTTCATTGAATCGTATGAAAAAAAAATCCGTTTTGTATGTGGGCGTATGTATTGGTAAAATTGGCATCAGTCCGATCTGAAAGTCTGCTGTTTTAGGGTGAATTATTTTCTTGATTATTTCTTCACCAAATGACTCTCTTTTGTAGGAAAAACTGTTATCGTTTAGCTGTCTGCATGTTATCTTTTGACTTGGCAGGTTCATCACAAGCTCTTCTTTAATCATGTATCTGCCAAATTCTGGATAGTCATTGCCAGCTAGGCTTGAAAACTCACTAGTGGACATTTTGTAAATACTCAGGGTTGTTAGGGTTTTTTGTTTATAATACGTTGCTCTTCTAATCGTTCTTTGAATTTTATCTCGTGATTCTTTGCTGCTTGCTTGGCGTTCAGCTTTTTGCCCATGGCAATCTTTGCCGCCTTGGAACGTTTTTTCAGTATTCGTTCCAGCTCATCAGTGTAGAAGAATTTCTTACCTGAAAACGGCTTGAGATCGTCAATCCAAATTGCCTTCTCGTCATACTTTGCCAGAAACGGTCTTTGCACCCACTTTGGGTTCCTTCCCTGCAGGAATCGTAATACCATTGCGCGCTTTTTACCTATGTCTACAGTTCCAAGCACCTGTATCTTGCCTGGTGTAGCAGACATGCTTGGGCCACGAACCGTTCTGGCAAGTCCGCTTACCTTTTGGTATGCGTCACGAAATATTCTCTGGGCTTTGACAAGAGGCACACCAAAAAAGTCCTGAGCTCCTGTGTCCCTTGCGACAAACATGTAGTAAGGAATACAACCAAGACTTACCTGTCTTTGCCACATCTCTGCCCACACATGCGCATTGTCATTTATGTGCGCAAGTATGGGAGACTGGGTCCTTATCTGTGCGCCCGTCTTTCGTATTCTGTATATTGCACTCTTTACTGCCTTTGTTGATAATTCTACTGGATGGTTAAAGTGTCCCATGAACGCAAGATGAATTCCTTTCTTTGTTACACTCTCAAACAGCTTTAACACCTGGTCTGCATCATCGTCGGTAAGGAATCTGTATGGCCAATAGGAAAGCGATTTCGTCCCGATTCTAATGGTCTTAAGGTTTGGAAGATCCGCATCTGCTAGCGCATTAATGTATTCTGATAGTATGGTTGATTTCATTATCAGCGGATCTCCTCCGGTAAAGAGGACATCGGATATCTCTTGGTGTTCTCTGAGATACTGGACAAGTGAGGCAATCTCTCTGCTAGCAAATTTTAGCTCATCAATACCCACAAACTGTGGCCATCTGAAGCAGAATGTGCAGTATGCATGACAGGTCTGTCCCTGACTTGGGAAGAAAAGCACCGTCTCCTTGTATTTGTGCTGTAATCCATAAAGCCTTGTGCCATCCTTGAGCTGCGGTATGTTACTCATCTGCCCTGCTGGATGCGGATTGAGCTGCATCCTGATGTTATTGGCAACTGCCTGAATCTCCATTCTGTTGGCGCCGCTTTCCATGACTTGCTCCATCTGTTTGTAATGGGCCGTCTTTAGCATCCTTTTTTGAGGAAACGTAAGTATGAACATCGGATCCTTGAGCGGATTTGTCCAGTCTATGAGCTGGTCTACAACATAGTTGTTGGTCTTAAACGGCAGCACATTTGCCACAACCTCGATTTCATGTTGTTTCTCCTCTGAAAGGTTCTGAATCTGAGGTATTGTTCTAAAATTGTAAATTGTATAAGACTTGTACTGGGGAGACTCGTACTCGCTCCAAACAGGTTCTAGATCTGACATCTATAACAGATCTTTTTAATCATTGTTAAATGTAATCAAATCGATGCCGTATTTTGTAATTATTTGTACTCATTTGTACCGCAAGTCTGTAACAATGCCGGTCATGTGAAAAGATACTTTAATTGTAGATTCCTAACATTACTGGCTTCTTATGACAATCGACTACAAGACAGAAAAAACTGAAACAATTACGGCAAGAATAAGCAAACAGACGCTCGATAAACTTAGATCCTATGCCAAGGCGGAAAACACGACGCTAAACTCTGCGATAAACCAGCTGCTTTCACATGCTGTGGATTGGGATATTGTGGCATCAAAGACGGGTTGGGTGCCTATACCAAAAGACATCCTGATGTCGTATTTTGAAAAACTTGATGACAAGACAATAATAGAGGTTGCAGACGCAAGCGGCAGAAACGTTCCCAGAGATCTCCTCCTTGCAATGAGAGGCAAGTTTGACGTAAAGGAATGGGTGTCTATTTTACGTAGCAGGGCAAAGGCAGCTGGATTTCATTTCAGTGAAATTCCTGAAGACGACTATGTCAAATTTGTAATGAAACATGACATGGGAGCAAAATGGTCGATATACTTTCAGACATATTATGACTCTGCATTCAAGGCACTTGGGTGCGAGGTGGAATTTAGCATGACAAACAACACCATATCCTACAAGATAAGCCGCAGAGACTATGATCCGGACAAATAAAAAGAGCTTCTCTTTAATTCAATAAACATTATGATGTTGCCAGCTGCAAGGTAGGACAATGCCAGATGTGCAGTACCATACGAAACCTCTGGAAGCAGAAATGGTTGTATATCAAGCATTATCATAACAAGACCTGCTTCACCTATTCCTGATAGTACTGCGCCAAAAATGAAAACAAGCGAGCCAAAATCAAGCTGTTGTTTTGAGAGCAAATATTCGTTCATGCAAGAAATTGTTTCTAACTACTGTTAAATCTAGCCAAATTTGTGGTAAAACTCCAATCATATGTGTTCAACTGTGATTGTTTGTGTTCTGTATATCAAAAAATCACCAATTCTGTAAATTTAAAAATTCATTTACAATGTATCAAATTAAAATTGCACTTGGATGAAATTGACGTAAAGAATGATTTGAAATCTCCGATGATTTTTGATAACGTTACAAAAAGAATACTTGCAGAAATTACAAGCGCCCCCAAATCTGCAATAGAAATATCAAAAAGTACGAATATCCCACTGACTACAGCATATCGGCGACTACACTCACTGGTTGAACAAAAGTTGGTAAGGATTTCTGGCATTATCATTGAAGGAAAAAAGAATTTCTTGTATGAAAGTAAGATAAAGACAGCCTAAACTCTTGTTTTATTGTTGTGGAAACATTTGTTAAAAATTACGCATATACTGGAACAAAATCAACAATGTGTGAAGGAATTTTTATAAAACATGACAAGTCGCAGTAGTAAGTGTCCGAGTTTTTCATCAGTGTAATCATAATGCTTGTGGCCGCAAGGGTATTGGGGGAGGTAGCCCAGCGTATGAAACAACCTGCGCTTGTAGGCGAGCTTTTTGCAGGCGTGTTAATAGGACCTTCATTGCTTGGTTTGGTGCACGTGGACACATCACTTAAGGTGATTACTGATCTTGGTGTGTTCTTTCTGATGTTTCTAACAGGACTTGAGATGCATCCTAACGAGATAAAAAAGGCAGGCAAAAAGGCATTACTTTTGTCTACTGTGGCGTTCTTTGTTCCGTTTTTGGCTGGAACGGGTATGTCGCATCTACTCGGACTTGATCTCATTATGTCGCTTTTCATAGGACTAACACTTGCAATTACCGCAGTCCCAGTGTCTGCCGTCGTATTGATGGAGTTTAATCTACTCAAGAGCAAGCTTGGGAGCACTGTGATGACTGCAGGAGTGATTAACGACATACTCTCGCTTGTAGTGCTTGCAATAATTTTACAGATGGCAGCAAATCCTGATCAAGAGCTGGACTATGGCAATATCGGATTCTCGGTGGTAAAGATTGCGGCGTTTGTTGGAGGAATATTCCTACTTGACTTTATCCTTGGCAAGACAAAACATTTCCTTCCACGCGCAATGACTCCGTGGTTTGAGAAGCTAAAGACAAGAGAGGCATCATTTGGAATATTACTTGTATCTGCAATCGGACTCTCACTAATAGCTGAGCAGGTAGGATTGCACTTTGTAATAGGGACATTCTTTGCTGGCCTTGTCATATATCGCGAGCTCATAGGAAAGGAAAACTTTGAACGCGTCAGCGGAATATTTTCTGCAATCACGTTTGGATTCCTGGCACCAATCTTCTTTGCCTTTATCGGAATTGAGCTGAACATATATTCAATAGCAGATCATCTGCCGCTTTTTGCTATTCTGCTCGGGGTGGCAATTGGTGGCAAAGTAGGAGGTGGATTCATAGGTGCCAAGCTTGCTGGATTTTCAAAATCCGAGAGCAAGACCATAGGCTATCTTATGAACAACAGGGGAATGGTAGAGCTTGTTATTGCCACCATAGGACTTGAGGCAGGACTCATTGACGTAGGCATGTTCTCAGTAATCGTAGCAGTAGGCTTTATCACTACAATAATGTCGCCGATAATGGCAAGATCCTCGTTGAGGCGTTCGCAGGAAACGCCTTCCTAGACCAAGAACTTGAATATTACGTTGATATATTACAAATAAAGGATTTATCTGATGACCCGCCGCAAAATGACTGGAATCCTGATATTCTGCTCGTGCATAGTGGGGTTCTTTGTATATGCTTACCTTCTGATGCTCTCAGAGTGGAGCCCAATAGTACTCCATCTTTCCGTGCTGATGATTGCAGGCGGAATACTTGGCGTGGTATCGTGGATTGGATACATGATGGCAACTACAAAATCCTCACCATCATCAATACTTCCAGATGACAAGTAGCTATTTTGTAATCCTGACATCTACTACCGTCTGATAGTATCGCGGTCCGACTGCGCGTACCATGCGGCCTCCTAGTATTTCGGATTTTACTAGAGTTACCTCCATGTAATGCTGTTTTGAGATTTGAACTGCATCCTGCCTTTTGTCTGCATGCTGGTGAGAGTAATAATGGATGATTCCACCGCTTTTAGTAGCTGAAATGGCAGATGATAGAAACTCGTCTGATCTTTCAGGAAGCAGCATCAGAGTTCTATCTCCTTTATCGTGCAGATGTTCTCTTATTACCTGTGAAGCATCTCCATGAATTGATATGACCGTTCCTGCAAGCTTTTTGTTCAATCTAATGTTCTCATCGCAGAGTTTTGCTGCCTCTGGATTCAGATCAATGTTGTAAACTGTGCATTTTTTCTTTTTTGCGGCAACAATTGAGAACATACCGACTCCGCCGAACATATTGATTACAACCTCGCCGTCTTGGACCATCTGGGCAATTCTATTGCGTTCAGTAGAGAGACGGGGGGAGAAAAATGCTTTTTCAACGTCTACTTTGAACCTGCAGCCGTACTCTTTGTATTCTGTCTGGGTGTTGTCCTCCCCTGCTAGTATTTCAAGACTCCTTGTCCTAAAGTCTCCTGCCACGGGGGTTGCCTGGTAGAACACAGAGCGAGCAGGATGGACATTCTCAAGCAAGGTCTCACCTATTATCTTCTTCTTTGAGATAAGCGAGTCTGGTATGCGGACTATGATTATATCGCCTACTTGGTCAAACGCAGAATAAAGCTCGGAAGCTTCCTTCTCAGAGAGAATTCCTTCTAATGCCTTCTTTAGCATGCGTGTCAATTACTGTGGTGGAAGAAATAGAGAATTTATTTTATGGGCAGCTAGCGCTTGTAGTAAAAGTTCCCAGAGTCTTTTTGCTGCTTATCAAGCCTACTTCCTGCCTTGTTTACTCGCGGTCTTAGGGTCTGCTCATCGCGTCTGAAAGTGATGTCAAGGGAGTGAAGGAACCTGTTCATTGCTTCTGCCTTTCCAAGCGGCGCAGTAGCGCGGCCCTCAAGACCTGAGACGCCCTCAAATATCACTATCGAGTCGGAAATCAGGTCCATAAGCTGTATGTCATGATCTATTACAATTGCCGATTTTGCATAAGAGCGGACAAATTTTTGCAAGAATTTGGCAATGGCTATCCGGTCCTCTACATCCAAGAACGCAGACGGCTCATCAAGTGCGTAAACGTCGGCTTTTTTGAGAAGGCAAGTTGCGACAGCAACTTTTTGCAGCTCTCCACCTGAAAGATTCTTTATTGATTTGTTGTACAATTTTTTGATCTTCAGAGGATCGAGTATCTGTTCCTCCTCAGCACTACCCATTATAGGACCTTCGTTTGCTTTGTCAAGCACTGATATGACTTCGACATCGTAGTCGTTCGGGATGTATTGTGGCTTGTAGGATATTGTGATTGCTTTATCAACAGATCCTTCATCGGGCTTTTCCACACCTGCAATCATCTTCATCATGGTTGTCTTGCCAAGTGCATTTGCACCCATTATCCCAAGAACTTCACCGCGTCTGACCTGACCTGGCTCGATTGTCACTGAGAATGCTGGATATCGTCTTACAAGCTTGGGGTAGGTTATGACCACCTCGCCCTTTTCAAAGTCGTCCTGTGATGTCGATACATCAAAGCTGAACTTTTTGTCACGGAATCTGACGTTCTCGTTTGGTAGATATCCATCCAAGAATACATTGATACCAACCTTTGTGGACAAGACATTTGAGACTATTCCATAAGCTGAAGGTTCTCCGTAAAGTATCTCAATATAGTCTGATAGAAAGTCAAGCAGTGTCAGATCATGCTCTACTACCATGACGCTTTTTCCTATGTTTGCCAGACTGTGGATGACTCTTGCAACCCCTCTCCTCTGGAACACATCGTTGTACGATGACGGTTCATCAAAAAAGTAAAAATCTGCATCCCTTGCAGCAGCTGCCGCCACTGCGATCCTTTGCAGCTCACCTCCGCTAAGCTCCTTGACATGATGCTCTACTGCGTTTTCTAGTCCAAGCTCCCTTACCAGCTCTGGTACGACGCCACGCTGGTCATACTTGTCCAAAAGCTCCTTTCCAGTTCCGTCAAATATCTGAGATATGTTGTAGACCTGCTGTGGTTTTATTGAGGCCTTTATCTCTTGATTTTTTATCTTCTCAAAATGCTCTTTGAGCTCAGTTCCTGCAAAATGTTTGAGAACCTGCTCCCATCCTGGAGGATTCTCGTAATTACCAAGATTAGGCATTAGGTTGCCAGATAAGATGGATACTACAGTGCTCTTTCCCATTCCATTCCTTCCAAGAAGACCAACCACCTCACCTTTTTTCGGCGTTGGCAGCTTGTATAGTCTGAACGAGTTCATCCCATACTGGTGAATCTTGTCCGTTGCAATCTCTGTTGCAAGATTTACTATTGTTATTGCCTCAAATGGACATACTTTGACGCAGATGCCGCATCCATTGCAAATGTTCTCGTCAATCTGTGCCTTTTTTATCTCCTCATTCAAGACTATGCAGTCGGCCCCAGACTTGTTTACAGGGCAGTACTTGATGCATTCAAGACCACATTTTTTTGGCTGGCACAGTTCCTTGTCTAGGACGGCAACTCGGTGTGTCACAATCGTATCCTCCTCTTGTTTAATTTATATCTGACAAGCGGCATCAGAGTAATCTTAATACAGAACAATTATCGAGTTTATTTCAAGCCGGCCACAGCGTTGGGGCGCGACCCAGTCTCTTTCCGAACCTGGAAGTCAAACCCAATGTCGCTACTGTGCTACTAAGGTGCGAGAGCCCTTGGGAAGCAGTAGTGCTGGCATCTTTTAAAGACTATAAAGAGGATCTGCTTATCTGTATTATGCCTACATGCACAGTTTGCGGCCAGCAGATTGCAAACGATATATTGTTTTTGAACCACATGATGGAAAAGCACGGCTTCAGAAATCCAAACGTCGGAACTCCGGACAGAAACTCTAGGGGTTACTAAGATAATCCAAAATCAACCTAACACCAAAACCTGTGGCGCCCTTTGGATTGTATGATTTATCCTTTGAGCCGGTCTGAATCCATGCCGTGCCAGCTATGTCAAAGTGAGCCCATGGGGTATTTCCTACGGCATTTGCAAGAAATGCTGCAGCCGTTATGGTACCTGCAACCCTGCCAGGGCCAACATTTTTGATTTCAGCATAGTCTGATTTTATCATCTCCATATAGTCATCGTTAATCGGCAGCTGCCAGACCTGCTCTCCTGTCCTCTCTGATGCTCTGATAATCCTTTCTGCAATCTTTTTGTTATTGCTAACAAGTCCTGCCACATTCGTTCCAAGCGCTACAATGCACGCTCCAGTCAGGGTTGCAAAATCGATCACTTCTTTTGGCGAATACGTCTTGATTCCGTAGGATAACGCGTCAAAGAGAATCAGTCGTCCCTCTGCGTCCGTGTTCAAAATCTCAGCAGTCTTTCCGCCGTACAGTCTTATTATGTCTCCAGGACGATACGACTCGCCTCCCGGCATATTTTCAACCGATGGAATTATTCCAACAAGATTCACCGGAAGATTCAGCCCAGCCACGGCCTTCATTATGCCAAGTACTGTACAGCCTCCACATTTGTCAAACTTCATCTCATCCATCTTATCTGCAGGCTTTAGCGAAATTCCACCTGTATCGAATGTGACTGCCTTTCCTACAATTAGTATTGGCTTTTCTCCTTTCTTTCCAGAGTACTCTAGTATGATAAGCTTAGGCTCATTCTTACTTCCCTGACCTACTGCCGATATACCGCCAAATCCCTTTTGCTTTAGCTCGCTCTTTGAGAGTATGGTACACTTTAAGTTAGACTTTGCTGCAAGCGATTTTGCAAAACTCGCAAGCTGTTCTGGATTGCATTCATTTGGAGGCAGGTTCGCAATGCTTCGCGCGTAAATTACTCCGTCCGAAACTGTTTGGGCTCTTGAGATAATATCTGATACTTTCTCACGTCCTGTTGCAAGAAGAGTCAGAGATGGAGTTTTCTGCTTTTTATCAGGTTTGTACTTGTCAAACGAATATGATGCAAGGTGTACTCCCTCGATGGCAGAGTTGGCGGCAACTTTTGTCTTTAATGGAAAGCGGTCTGGAATAACAAGACAGATCTCGCTAAGGCCCATCTCAGAAGTCTTTTTTGCAATCTTGCCTGCTGCAAGCCTTACCTGCTCATGCGTGATCTTGTGCCTTGGCCCTATTCCTACTATGATTATTCTTTGCGCTGGAATAATCTGGTGAGTGTGGACAACAGATATGCTTCCAATTTTGCCCTTTGTCTCCTTGCATGCTTGCCTTATTCCAAGCTGCAGCATCTTGTCTAGATTCGGCAGACCGAAAGGCTCTTCCGATTTTTCTGATACAAAAAAGCATAATGCCTCAGTCTTCTTTTTTACAGGGTCCACTGACTCTACCCTCACAGTCATATTCTAGCTCGATTTGTCTTCAGTATTATACATTTTGCAGTATCTGATAAATAGTGGGCCAGCTGCAAAATTGACATGTCAAGTACAAAATGCGTTTCTTGCGGAAAGAGCTTCTTCTCTCCATTCGGATCAAACAAGTGCAATTCTTGCGCAAAAAAAGACGGCACTGATATGAGCAGCGCAGGACACGACTCATGTGGCTGCGGACATCATCACCACTAAATTTTTCTATTTTACCAAAATAACTGGGCATGATGCCTTTTGGATCACGTCCATTGCCACACTGCCAATCATGAATCGCCTTGGACTGCTTCTTGCGCGAGTTCCCATCACTATCAAGTCAACTTTGCGGTTAGTGGAAAACGACAATATTGTATCTGCAACATTCTTTGAAAATACCATATCTGACTTTAATTGTACGCTGAATTTTTTTGCTGCATCCTCTAAAAGTATGAATGAAGTACTTATCTGACTCATCTTTTCCTTCTCTATTATCTTCTGATGACTGCTCATGTCTAAAAATGAGCTTGACAAGACTTCACTGTACATTATTGTGAGAACGGAAATTCGCGCATTGTATTTTTTTGCAAGGTCTAAAGAAAACTCGAATGCCCTATGTGACATATCAGAGAGATCAAATGGCACAAGAATGTGCTTGATAAGGGATGGAGAGATCTCCTCACACGTATCTATTTGGGGACATATTATCTGTGTGTCTTGAGCCAACTATTACATTTGGCGTATTTTTCTTATATTGTAGAGTATGTTCGTTTTTGCAGAAATAGCGGCCCTAGGATGGCTTTGTTTTATCTTCGACAAGTTTGAGCCTTGAAAGCTGCTTGTAGAGAATAAACACCACAAACGCAATTATTGCAAAGTCTATCACATTTGCAATAAAACTTCCATACGCAAAGGTGGATTTGTTCACTGTGAACGAGAGCATCTTGAGCTCACCTGCATCCTGTAGCACTAGGCCTATAAGCGGGTTTATCAGATCTGATACAAGCGAGCTTACCAATTTTGAAGAGGCCGCACCTATGACAAATGCTATTGCAAGTCCTATCACACCAAACGTCTGAAGAAAGCGGACAAATTCTTGGAGTAGTCCTTTTCTCTCAACCGGCTTTTCTGACATAAATCTGCATCGCATGAGATCAGCTAATCAAGATAATGCGCAATTTTTTTACATGTTCGTGTGAGCTTGCTTTCAGCTTACTGTATTGTTATTTTCCTACTGTGTGTCAGAAGGCTTGCTGAGCGGACAAATACAGCCTTTACAGTCTTGCAGCCAGTATCGCATGCAGCAAAATCAACGCTGTTGACAGGCTTTCGTGCTTTTGCAGAAAACAAGGATCGGACCAGTGCTGCAAGAGCTGCGCGTCCTCCATACGCTGTCTTGCCATCAATAAACCAAAACATCTCAAGTGCAGAGGAATCAAGAATCTGCTCTCTGATCTTCTCTCCGATATTGGTATAGTGCCCGATAAGGGAGAATCGGCCCCCTGCAAGCAGACTAACAATGCTGGCAAACTTGGTGCAAAGATAGCATCTGTTATCATACAGCACGATGGGGGTTAGACTTTGCAGATCCATCATACACTCTATACATCCTTGAGATTAAAATTTTGAGAAATAGCTTTTTATTGAATCCAGCGACAGCCTCAACTTATGAGCAGGCAAATCTGCCGAGTTTTGCATTCTGATAAGACATGGGCCTAAATTATTATAGAATTAAAAAAAATGCGCGCAAGGCGCGCAAGCTGGTCATTCGCGCCACATCGATCGCAGGCTCAGGACATCCTGGAGGTTCCTTCTCGATGGCCGAGATAATGGGCTGTATTTTCTTCAAGCATCTAAGATATGATCCGAAAAACCCGCAATGGGAGGATCGTGACAAGTTAGTACTATCAAAAGGCCACGCATCACCAGGACTTTTCTCAAACATGGCGCTTGCAGGCTATTTTGATATCTCAGAGCTTGATACGCTAAGACAGCTTGGCAGCAGACTGCAGGGACATCCGGATCTAAAATGCCCTGGAGTCGAATTTTGTGGTGGCTCTCTTGGCATAGGGCTATCATTTTCGATAGGGAGTGCTCTTGCAGCACGTATTGATGGCAGGCCAACAAGGGTGTTCACTGTGATGGGGGATGGAGAGACTGACGAAGGCCAGGTATGGGAGGCGGCAATGACCGCATCAAAATACAAGGTTGATAATCTGACTGCGATACTTGATAGGAATTTTATCCAACAAGACTCTTACACGGAAAAAATAATGCCGCTTGATGAGGAACTGGTGGGAGATGATCTCTCTGAGATGTGGCGCGACGCAAGCAGATGGAAAGTGGGCGACAAATGGCGCTCGTTTGGGTGGAATGTCATCGATATCGATGGACACAGAATAGAGCAGATTGACAATGCAATAAAAAAGGCAATGCAAACCAAGGGCGTGCCGTCAATAATAGTGGCCCGAACCATCAAAGGAAAGGGCGTAGAACACATGGAGGACAACCCAAAATGGCACGGACAGGCGCCCAAAAAAGAATTTGTGCCGATAATAGACATGGAGATTGATTCGCAGTCGATGATTGCACCTTCAATTATCGCAGGCGATATGACCAACCTTGAGAATGAGGTGAAAAGATGCGTCAACGGCCGTGCCGACTATATCCACCTTGATGTGATGGATGGGCAGTTTGTACCAAACAAGACGTTTGATCATACCAAGATAAAGGAGCTCAGGCCTCTGACGGTAATACCGTTTGACACTCATCTTATGATAAACGAGCCGGTAAGACATGTGCGAGACTACATCGAGGCGGGCTCTGATATCATTACTGTTCATGCAGAAGTGTGTGATGCGTCCAGCTTTGGACAGATAAACGACATGCTGAGGGCCTCGGAGGTGGGGGTTGGACTTGCAATCAACCCTGACACAGAGCTACCGGAATGGTCAAAGGAATTCATACCAACGCTTGACCAGCTGATAGTGATGTCTGTGGTGCCAGGCAAGTCAGGACAAAAATACATCGAGGCAACACATGAGAAGATGCATAGATTGATAGGCATACTGCAAGAGAACAAATTTGAAGGATATATTGAGGCTGACGGTGGAGTCACACTTGACAATATAGGATCGTGTTTTGTTGATGGGGCAAGGGCATTTGTTGGTGGAAGTGCAATTATCGGCCAGCAGGATGTGCGCGGTGTAATACGTGAATTCAGAAACAAGATAGCGTACGCAAGGCGCAGGATGCTTATTCAAAAGGCATATGAACTTGGCGGCAAGGAGCTGGTGGCAAAATGGATCGACCTACACATTATTGGAGAGAAAAAGAATCAACTTTTGCAAATTGCCAAGGAGTTGGGATATTGATGAGCTCTGTACAGATGACTGACATGCGCACATTTTACGGCAAGACACTAGTTGAGCTTGGTGATGAGAACCAAAACATCGTGGTGCTTGGTGCAGACACGACAGATTCGCTCAAGACTGCCGACTTTGGTAAAAAGTTTCCAAATCGTTTCTTTAATGTGGGGATTGCGGAAGCAAACTTGGTATCTGTCTCTGCAGGACTTGCAATATCTGGCAAGATTCCGTTTGCAAGCACGTATGCAATCTTTCTTCCCGGAAGATGCGTTGATCAGATAAGGAATGCAATAGCGTATCCGTCGCCGCCAGGAAAAAAGGGACTTAACGTCAAGCTCGTAGTCTCACACGGCGGGATATCTGTGGGAGCTGATGGGGGCTCACACCAGCAAATAGAAGACATTGCGATAATGAGGGCAATACCAAACTTTACGGTGTTCATACCAGCTGACACCGTAGCAGTTTCAAAGCTGACAAGACTGATGTCTCAGATATATGGGCCGTTTTACATGAGGATGGCCCGCTCGACAACTCCGTTGGTGCATCAGGATTCTCAGGAATTCCAGATAGGCAAGGGAATTACCATGAGGGAT
The DNA here is from genome assembly GCF_000723185.1 of Candidatus Nitrosotenuis uzonensis. Taxonomy (NCBI): domain Archaea; kingdom Thermoproteati; phylum Nitrososphaerota; genus Candidatus Nitrosotenuis; species Candidatus Nitrosotenuis uzonensis. The sequence goes on along the minus strand of NZ_CBTY010000009.1, from coordinate 300,184 downwards.
GGTGAGGACTGTACAATTGCAGCATGCGGAATAACAGTAAAAATGGCCCTTGATGCGGCAGACTCGCTAAAGCAAGAAGGCATTTCCTGCAGAGTAGTCGACATGTTTTCAATAAAACCAATCGATGCAGATCTGCTAGCCAAGTGCGCAAAAGAGACTGGCTGCATTGTAACATGCGAGGAAC